>NZ_CP037421.1:6530811-6791769 GCF_007748155.1 Gimesia panareensis | reverse complement strand
TAAACAGGCGAAATACAGATACGTTGTGGCGTGTCCCAGCGTCTGTGTGATTCTCCCAAATTGTAGCCTTGACTGCTCCGAGACGGATTTCGTGGACTGGTTTTGCATTCTGGCGAGGCATGATTATGTTCCTTGTTTCAAAGTAAGAATTGCCATCCTGACTACCCGTCGGAAGAGAAAAGGATCACTGTCCCACCCTTGCATGAGCCTGGTAGTACAATCGCTTTTTTTCACGTTTTTTCAAGGACATCAAAATGCGATATGCTCGATCCCTTAGCCCAAGGTTTGTTGATCACCTAAGTCGTGAGCCGCTGTCACAATTATTGCAACTGCCAGAGTTATGTGCCCAAGACGATGACTACACTCTTGATCTTCAACTGCGTGCGGAGGATCGTTTGGTGGTCTATCACGGCTCGATGTCTCTCTTAAGGATTGAATATGATAATTCCACCAACTGCCTCAGTTATTCTGCCAATGCCAGTGAGGATTATTTTAATAGTGCTACAGGTTCCCAAGAATTGATGCAGAGCTGGCTGGAATCAAGCTGGTCCCGGACCGTAAAAATGATTCCCGAGTATTTGTTGGCTGCGATATCTTTTGAAAAGGATGGGTACTATCGGAACCGTGCAAGGGGCTATTGGCTGAACAGACTCAGTCTCACTTTCGGATCTCGATGGTGCCCAGGGATGGACTGGTTGATCATCGATCGAGATGCTGTGTTAAGTTATCCGAATGGGCTTGAGAGAAAAATATTGTTCGGTCCGATTCAGCGGAAGTATGATGTTATTCGAGACAAGCTCAAAGAACAGGACTCCCAGAAATGGGGAGAACCTTCACCTTCTACGTTCAGGGACATGTGCGACTTTTTTGCATTGGGGCCAGGTGGTGAATTGCTCTGCATCGAGTTGAAGCATGGCTCCGATACGAGCAGGATTTGCTGGGGAGGGCTTCAAGCTGCCGTGCATCGTGAACTATTTGGGCGGACCCTGGATCAGATCACCGATGACATTAAATCCCTCGTTCGACAGAAGGTTCAACTAGGGTTACTCCCCTCTCAGGCTGCTGAGCGTCTTCCTGAAGAACGATTTCGTACGGTCCAGCCGATCCTGGTAATTGCTGAACCGAACTATCGGTCGAATTGCTGGGAACTGTTGCAGGAAGTGGCGACCTTGTGTCATGAGGCTCAGTGTTCCGTGGTTGAAGTTCGTAATGACCATGAATTGGTTTCGATTTCCAGGTCATGGCAGTAGAAAGGGACAACGTGTTGATCGGTCCTATTAGTGTTCTATGATCTTGGAACTTTTCTGTCGGGTGTTCATTTTCTGAAAGAGACAGATCAGTTTTTTTCCGTACTTTTGCTATTGGTGTTGAGTTGTCGGTTCTAATGTTTATAATGTACTAAAGTGTATTAATGTGGGGTTGATAGTCACTGTCACCTTGAGCAAGGTATGGCAGTCCACTTTGGTTTCTTAAGTATGGAGTTCAAGATGGCAGTAAAGCACACACCTTCAGGAGTAGTTCACAAAGGTACCAAGGGGGGGAAGACTGGATGCGGCTTTGATACCAGAGTTAAACCAGATCATTGGGTGAACTCGTCAGACAGAATCACCTGCGATAAGGATGGGTGTAAGAATTAGTGATGGCCTTCTATAAGTGGGTCTTTACAGTATTTGTAAGTCGGTTGAGATGAATTTAGAACTGTCCAAAGGTGGGAACGATCTATGCCGTGTGTTCCAAAATCTGTTTTTGGAACACACGACTCAGAAATAAAGACTACTTATGTATTATATCTGATCTGGCTCATCTTGAGGTCTATGTAGCTCTTTAGTTGGTCAGTGAGTCTTTGTTCTGTCTTATTCATGAATCGGTGATTCGTTCTCGCTATATCAATAGTCCCTGAGTAACTCATCTCTCCAATAAATGAATCTGATGGTAGACTTGCTAGCTTATCGCTGTGTGGAATGGCTTCTTGGAACTTATCCAGATCTCGGTATTGTTCAACCAATGGGTTCCCCATTTTGGGTGAGAGCAAGATCAGGTTAAAGTCTCTGGAAGGAAATTCGAATAACTTATCTTCTACATACCAACCGCACTGGTAGAGCCCAACTCTTGCATTTCGAATCAACTGATCTGAAGGATATCCAGCGTGACCGTTATTATGAACGGTGCTTCCTGAAAGTGGAGAGCCATATTTCATCTCGATAAACACAGTCGTTGGTGGATTTTCCCAGGTAATCACGACGTCGACCTCCGTTTGCCCTTCATCCCACGGAATCAGCCAGCGAGGGAATGCAGGTTGCTTTTGCCAGAGTTCAATACGTAGGTTTCGGAATACCTGGCGACGAAATCGTTCGACTCCGAGAGCCTGATTCAGGAAGTCAGGTAACCACCATCTGGGGTTGATTGCCCGTAATGTTCCGAACAAGTGACCGGTAATTACGTCTTCGCTGGTGGGCCGAACAATCAAGGGACATCGTAGCGATCCACTTTTAGCAGGTTCACAAAGACAGCCGCCCTTTCCCCCGAGTTCAGTCAGCATACTTCAACTCCATTTAGTTCAACCAACTCTGGGTTTTGTTCTGTGACTGTCTTTCTCGGTTTCCATTCCCGACATTCCTTGCGGAAGGCACACATAGAACAATTGACTGGAGTCTCGATGGGATAAAAAATCTCATTCTCCACTGCACGTTCCACAGTCTCGACGAGATCCCCGAGTCTCCCGATATCATCCTCGTTACGAGCCGTTTTCAACCGCTGGATTTTGGGTGTTTTCGTTTTCACCAGAACGGTAAATTCTACGGAAGCCCATTCTCCAAAACCTTCCCAGAGCATGTTGACATAACAGGTCGCTTGGAGCGATTTTTCTACTTCAAATTCACCATAGGCTCGGCCTGAGGTTTTAAACTCGGTGATCTTCAAGCATCCCTCTATTTCACGAGTGACCAGATCCGCAATCGCAATCAGTGGTGTTACCAGGTAATCTCCTTCGCTATTAGAAAGAGGAATATAACACCGATGTTCAACAGAGACGATTTCCTGGGGAGGAGGCTCCTCACAATAAAGCTTCAGGAGTTCTAATCCTTGTGCGATCAGGTCATCTCGGGATTCTTTGGGCTTATATTCAACGGTCTGCTCATCTTCTCGAAAAAGCCAGGTTTCGAGATATTCCTGTTGGATCTGTTGCCAATCCGGGTCTTCTCCACGTTGTAAACTTTGGTGGTAAACAGCTAAGGCATTGTGAACCGCAGAACCAAAGATCAGACCACTGCCGACAGATTTCCTGGGAATCCGGAGAACGCGTTCGAAGTAATATTGGAGTGGACAGCGGAGATACTGATTCAGAGCACTAAAGCTCCAGTGTGGCCTTGTTCTCATTTTCATAAATGATCTCCTTCTGAGTTCGCAATCATCATGAGTTTGCGACAGACATAACGGCAGATCATCCGATCCCATTCATCTGATAAGACACGATAAACTGTTTGGGGAGGGAAACCACCCTGATTGAGCCAATCCAATAAGCCCTCGGCTCTGAGTTCGGCTTCGTGATAGTCCCCTGCAGCAATCTCTGCAAGCATTTCTTCCCAGGCACTCTGAGGGTCCATCCCATCGCCCCTTTCATTAACGACGGGCCGACTGTTTCCCATTATTGTTTTCTGTCAGATGATCGAGGATCTTTCCTGCTTCCGCTTTGGTTAATTCGTAGACATCAACCACTCTTCCCAGAATCTCTGCAATTCGGTTCTCCAGCTGTGGTTTGTTCAGTCCCTGACGTTTTCCCAGGGACAAGAGAAACTGGATTTGTTTATTCGTCGCTGGAGATTGCGATTCCCCATTGGGAAGTCGTGAATGACCGTTACCATTTCGGGCGGTAGCACTATTGGGTGGAATACGGGAGTGATCTAAAACACTGGGAGAACCTCCATTCTGACCAGTATGATTCATGTCCCGCTGTGCGATGGCAGAATCCCCTTCATAACGTTCGATTTGCTGAGCCAGAGATTCTTCAGCGAGGTCGTAAAATTCCTTGACCCGTTCCACAATGGCTTCAGGATCATCGAGGTTCACCAGGATTTCTCCTTCCAGATTCACGCTGAAGCCGGTGCTGTTATAATCGCGTGAGATTTTTCGGCTCATTCCAACGTTGACCTTAAGCATGTCGGGGTTCCTTTCAGTCGAATAAAGATTCTTGGCACTGAACTGAATACTCGACTTAGTGTCAGGATACGCTGTCTGCAGGATGGAGAATGTTCGTTGGAGTGATAATCAAGAAATGTCTGATGTCACTATTTCACCTGACTCGGTTACTTGCCAGATCTCTTTTGAATTGACATCCATCGCCGTCAATAATCCCCCAAAGCCACACCCGGTATCAATGCAGCAACAAAAGTTATATTCTCGAATATCCCCTGGAGTATGTCCCAGAATAACTTTTTTACCACTGATATGTGGTCGTGGCTCAGATTCTTCCAAGGATAGCCAACGGAGGAGAGAGGGGGGCTGCTGATCTAGAGATGAATACCAGCAATAATTGGCATGGGTGAATATGAAGGGTTCCGTCTCGTAATACGGAGAGCAGTGGGAAAGAAAATCCCAGTGCTCTTGGGGAATCTGGTTTACCCCAGTATCCTCTCCATAAGATTGTAAAGTGGTTTCTCCCCCCTGGTAACGCCAACGCTGTTCTGCATGACAATCATCTTGACTGTCCAACATCATTTCTTCATGGTTTCCCAGGATTGGTATCAGTCGACATCGCCCCTGGAGAGTCAGGAGTGTTTCAATCACTCCGCAACTGTCAGGCCCCCGGTTAACATAGTCTCCCAGCGTGACAATGGTGTCACTTTTTCCGGGGCTAATCTGGGCCAGCAACGCCTGCAACGCCAATTTATGGCCGTGAATATCTCCGATTGCGATCAGTCGACCAGATTGCTTTTGCTTCTCCAAGACTCTCAGATACCTCTCCTGTAAAAAGTGCCTGCTTCCTACTCCAGAATTATAGCAAAATCTGTTAGACAAAGGTGGGTTCTCTAGAGTTTTATCCCACCATTTCCAAGGCAGCACTCCAGGCAGCCGCTTTTAGTCGGGCACCACTTCCAAACCAGGAAGATTCGAAGCGGCGACTGATTTTTTCATCTTCAGTTTTTCCACGTGTGGACCGATGGTGATCCACGAATTCAGTCACAGCGTTGAAAGCTGCCCAGCTTGTGAGTTTTGTTTCAAGGATATTCTGCCCTCTCCCATTTTCGAACAGGTATTCCAGGTTTTTTCGGATGTTTTTCACCCGTTGATTCTTTGAATCGGGAGTCTCTGGATAAAGAGTTGAGAAGTAATTATCCAATTGTTTTCGACTCGGATAATGATGAGCCAGCCGATTAATATTATCATCCAGGTTATCGTAGAATCGCTTCGCAAAGCCCAAGACGTTCTGAGCCTCTGCGACTTTGGAAGACAGGTTCCCCTTGTGCATAATCGAGACGCCTTGCCCCCGACTACGTCGTTCTGCCACTCCCAGGGTATTTGCACAAACAACTCGAATGGGCGTAAAATACATCCTCAGGGCGGAACTGCCATCATGAGAATTACTCAGCAATAGGTATTGCTCGGTCACATCCTCGGAGTCCTTGATTCGAATTTCACCAGGGATTTTGGCCAACATCCAGACTCTTTCCCCTTGGCCAAGAGCTCCAGCGGTGTGGTAGCGAAGTCGTCCATCACTCACGACAGAATCCAGGAAACCAAAGCATTGGTGATTTTGAACCGGCTGATAACTGTTCCCAACAACTCCCAGAACGGCATTAGAGTCGCTTCGAACGACTGCTTTTCGCTGGGGAACTGGAAGACCTTCTTCAGTTACTAATGGGCGAAGGTCAACCCGGTAGTTTAAGCCTGCCGCTTCGATAGCCTCAGCAGCTGTCGCTGGTTCATCTAATTTTGTTCCAAGTCGGTGCCAGGGAGGGGCACCAACATACATTAATGATGATTGACCATTTGTTGTTGCGAGTTCGTGTGACATGAGGACTCCTGAGTGGTAGTTTAGGATACATCCTTGGTACCCTCGGGAGCCATGGTCTACTTTCCCTTGTTTAGTCCATTAACAGAACATTCGACTCTTTCTGATGATGTGTGAAATAATCACTCAATTCTGTATTCACCTCTTTGATTTTGCCTGCTTTCCATTTTCGCAATGATCCGGCTAACCACAGATACCGATCGAGTTCAGAGTTGGTGACATCTATTTTTGAAGTCACTTTGAGTTGATCGAGGTTTTTGCAAAATGCGAGATACTTATTTGCACTATCAGTGAATATGAGATTACGCTTTAGGTGTTGACGGACCATCCAGTCTGCGACACTATCGTAAATTGGGAACCGTTCACGAGAAACAAAGAAGTGTAAGAACTTTGATGCGAAGCTGGTGTGCTTACGGTGGTGCTCCTGGCTATCAGTCATAGGCAGATCTGCTATAGCCTCGACCAACTCGATACCTGCTGATTCGATAGCTATCTCTTGAAGAATATGCTCAATGTGTCTAGACATGCGATCGATTGCATAGAGCTGAGTCCAGTACAGGGCATTGACAGAAGCAACCTTTAATAGTGTGGCTTCCGGATTGAATCCTGGGACTTGTGTATGCAGCACTGCGAAAGCTCTATCGGCAGTCTGCCACCGGTCTAATTGCAGATAGATTAGATTCGCAGCCCTTACCATTTCAATTGTGAGGGGGATCCTGAGTGAGTTAGAATTATTTTGATCTGCTGTCATTTACTTTCCTTAGGTCATACTTCGGTCCATTCACTGCCAGCTTTATACGCCTTCTCTCATAGTCAGGCATGGTCCGTTCCAGTAGTTTCCAGAACTCCTTTGAGTGGTCATCATACTTCAGGTGGCACACTTCATGTGCAACGACATATTCCAGAAGCCACTTAGGTGCCAGGATGATCTTCCAGTTAAATGTAATCCTTCCAGAGTTATTGGCACTCCCCCATCGTCGCTGCATTTCTCGAACTCGGACTGACTCGACATCTACACCGAGATTACGTGCGTATTTATGAGTCAAGGATTCAAGGCGATCCAGTGCTTTATTACGGTACCAGTCGAAAAGCGAGTTCTGGATGTAATCGATCCGCGTTTTCTGATTCAGATCCGCTGGAACCCTGACTTCAAGATTACCACGATACAATCTGACGGTGGGGATGTTATCTTCACTTCCTGTGAGAACTAGAAGTTTATATTGGCGACCCAGGTATAGGAAAGATTCCCCACTGACGAAGTGCTTTGTCCGAGATCTGAGCAATCGACGAAAGTATTCTTGCTGGTTCAGAATCCAGATTTTCTTGGCATATACCGCTTCGGCTATCCGGTTTTTCCGCATTCCCTTTGGAGCTTCAACACTCACCGTTCCATCAGGGTGAACGTTGACGGAAATCGTATTCCGATGTGGCGAACGACTGTAATCGTACGCAATTGTTGTGTTGCCAAACTTAACATGACCATGATTTATCATCATCCCAGTCTCACTCGTGCCAGATCCATCACAACCGTCGTGAGTTCATCAATTTTATCCGCAGGGCAGTCAGCTAAACGTAATTGACGTTTTACTTTCCGCTTCATTTCACGCTGAACATCATCCTTCGTGGTCCAGTCGATCACTGCCTCAGACTCCAGAGTTTCGAAGACTACTGTTGCCAGGTCTTTCAACTTTTCATCATTATTGTCCGGTTCTTCTCCGAGGTGTTGGTTGAGAAGCCCGTAGATCGCATATGGCCCTGGCTCAAGTCCAACTGACTCTGCGGATTGCTGCTGGCCTGATACCAGATCATCGCGTAAAGAGGAGAGCAGCTGAAACTCTGCCACGTCGTCAATTCGTTTGGCTTTCCAATCCTCTATGATTCCTTCCAGGCGATCTTGTAGGGATTCGTAGAATGCAGGATCCTCGTGCATCTTGATCGTAATTGTTCGTTTGACCGCATGTTCCATTCTGCTGGCTTTGGCCCGCGACGAATGTAGTTTATCGACTTCCTGACCAAAATTGGCATCAAGCACATCAACCGGCTCCAGCAGAACGGTTACGTCTTCCGCTCGAACGTGTTGGTTGATTAGTTCCCTCACCTTTGCACTGCAATCAGGGAGTTCGGTATCTTCTTCATCCTGGTAAAAGTTTAACATTTCCTTTCGGACTCTCCTTAACCAGGCAAAGTCTCCAAGAAAGGTGAGTGCTCGATCATCAGGTAGAAGTTGTTCCAGGGCTTTATAGAACTCGCGATAGCGTGCCAGAAAGATTGCTCTGATATCTTCTTTGTCCAGTGCCAGAATCCAGGGTTCAATCTCATCTCGTGTCAATCCGTCCTTGAAGAGAGCGAAAACGTCTGTCTTCCTCTGTTTCAAAGTTTCATAGGCTGAATCATTATCACGCTTACAAAGAGCATCTGAAACCTGCAGGTCCTCTGAAAATACTTCCAATGCATTGTCGAGAAATCCTGCTACTCCCCAGTAATCTACGATCAATCCCCAGGTTTTATCCTTTTCCGGCATGGGACGATTAACACGTGCGATGGCCTGTAACAGGTTGTGTTCCTTGAGCGGTTTGTCGAGGTAGAGTACACGTTCGACCGGAGCATCAAATCCTGTCAGGTATTTGTCGACTACGATGATCATCGCCAGGCGATCGACACCATCTTTTTTAAAGCTGTCAATAATGGTTTCTTCATCCGCGAACTTATCCTTCAGGTCGTTTAGCTCGCTCCCCTTGTCCTGGGTTCCGGAGATCAGTACTGCGACACGCTCGGGAAAGTATTTACTCAGCTCGTGGTAATACGCTGCTGCTGCTTCTTGTGAACACGTTGCGACCTGGGCTTTGAATCCGTCAGGTTCAAAGTTTGATCTATAATGGTCTGCTATATCGTAGGCGATTTTAGAGATCCGATCTGCCGCCATAGACAGCTTTCGTTCCGTGACCTCCTGTTTTTTCAACCGCTCACGCTGATCCGGAGTTAATTCGGAGAACTGGGCATCAAAAATGGGATCTATTTTTTTGCCCCAAATCGCCAGTTCAGGCATACGGGCTTCATATAGAATCGGGACGGTTGCCCCGTCTTCTACAGACTTTGGCATCGTGTATTTATGGATGTAGGAGCCAAAGACCATTGTAGTTCTTGGAATCGGAGTTCCTGTGAAACCAAATAGACAGGCGTTGGGCAATGACCGTCTCATATGAGCGTGAAATCTGCCGTATTCGCTACGGTGGGCCTCGTCGATTAGAACAAAGATGTTATCACTCTTACTGAGGACTGGGTGTTGGCTGCCTTTCTGAATGTCGACTTCATCCCGGAATTTCTGGACTGTGGTCATCACGGTCTGACCTTGAGGGCCTGTGAGCAGTTTTCGAAGGTGGGCAACCCGAGAAGCACGAATCGGATTATCGAACCCGCAGTTCAGAAAAGTCTCTGTGATCTGTCGGTCCAGATCCCGTCTGTCCGTAACAATGAGCAGTGTGGGATTATCAAGGTGTTTCTGGCGTCGGAGTTTCAAACAGAGCCACAGCATTGTAAGACTCTTGCCGCTTCCCTGGGTATGCCAGACAATACCTCCCCGTTCGTTTCGAGGTTCTTTACTGTTCGGGTTTGTTACCCGGTCAATGACTCGGTTGACTGCTTCAAACTGCTGGTATCGGGCCACTTTTTTGATGACCTTGCCTCCTTGCCGATCGAAGACCACAAAGTTTCGGAGCAGGTCCAGCAGGTTATCTTTGCTCAGCATCCCGGCAATGAGTTGGTCCTGTTTTGTAGGTTTGTATCCAAGCTGTTTTTCAAGTTCTACTTTACTAAGCGGGTAGATCGTCTTCCATTGGGCATATCGGTTCAGCGGTGTATTAACCGTCCCGTATTGAGCATCGTGTTTCTTCAATGCCAAAAGCAAAAAGGCAGTATGGAAGAGGCGTACTACTCCATTCTCGACGTCCTGATATGCCTGGAGATCATGGACTGCTTTTGTGATTCCGTGAGAGTCACCTGGTTGCTTACATTCAGCAATAACGATAGGGATGCCGTTTACGAATATGACCAAGTCCATGCGACGTGTGTGTTTCGGTCCCTTCACAACGAACTCATCGGTGACCAGGAATTCATTATTTTCCGGGTTGTCGAAGTCGATAAATCTTACACTCCGTCCGACTGGTTTGCCATTTTCGAACTCGTCCACAGTAACCCAGCGGGAAATCAGATTATGGCTGACTTCATTTGCTTCGATGAGACTTTTAGCCAGTGGTTGCCTGAGTACATCAATCGCTTGCCGGACGCCGTTATCCGACAGTCCCGGGTTGATGGCCTTAAGACTCTCGGTCAGCCGTTTCGTCAGGATGACATCGCTTATATTTGACCGTTCTGCTTCCAGTGACTTTGCCGATTGATAGACATATCCGAATTGATCCCGCAGCAATTCATATGCAGGTTTCTGGACGTCTTTGAATTCAGGGCCTTGTCGAATCTTCATTGGTCCTCTCCACCATCGGCAAGGGCACGCAAGGCTTTAGCGAACTCAACAAAATCAGAGTTGAGTGACTTTAGATCTTCTACCAATTCCCCGTATTGTGGATATAGCCGTTGAATATCTTGTGGAGTCATTTCTTCATATTCTGAATTCTTTAGAGCAGCTTCCCACCATCGCCGGTATTTTGCTTGCCACTGAGTCAAATGTGGGCGTAATCCCTCGTTCATGACGCGTATGAGGACCGTCACAAGTTTTTGAGTTTCCTCGCACTCTTTGAGGTGCCGGACTCCAATTGTCTTTGTTAGGTCTCTCAAAACCTGAAACAGTTGGTACCACGAGTCGTACACTTCGGCAATAACATCATGGTCGGGATCGAAGCGAAGTCCCACCTTTCGGGTTCTGATTTCAACCCATGCTTGATAGGCAACTCTTGCTGTTTCGTGGTCCGGACAGATCTCCATTTTGAAGAGATTAGGAAAAGCGATTTCTACTTTATTGGTTGACCACTTTCTCTTGCGAATCCACGGACCTACGTATTTCAAAGCCATGGCTAGGCTTGCTAATAAAATGACTAATAGCCATCCGACATGAACGTCGATACCACTCCATTCGAGTTTTACTGAGAAAAAGTCATAGAAACTATTCGACTGATTCTCCACAGTAGCCTTTTGGTTTACTTCATTCATGGTGGTCGTAGCCAATAGAAGGATCAGTCCATTCATGATTTACTCCTTTGCATTGCAGGGCGATGATTATCAATCCGAGATGTATACCCTGCTCGATCTTTAGCCTCTGCAATTGCACTCATTAGAACCTGTGGGCTATTGGTCCAATCAATCCAAGATGCATAGCCTGAATTGATATTGTCTAATAGGCGATCTGGAATAATGTATTCATTTTGGAAGTTGCGAGCACATGAAGTAAGCATGATCCCCAGCAGAGCGTGCTTCTTTTTGAGAGTCATTTCGATCTCCCAATCAACCCAGCGTCGTTTATGGGTTTCTTGTCCACAAAGAACGATGGTGACTGAACTGCCAGTAATATTCTTCTCTCGAATTGCCCTTTTTACATAGTCAGAGTTGTCGCTATCTATCTGACGATCAAGCGAGGTATCTGTTATCACTTCGTAATAGGTTCCGAAGATCTGTGAGAAAGCGTCATACCAATGCTGATTACTGGCATGATGGTAACTAACAAATATCTTGGGTCTTGTCACTGAACCGTATGAATAACTCAGTGGATTATAAGGGTAATTGGTGCTCACAATTTCTCTCCCTTGCTACTGACCAAGATCAAATTTTAGTTGCTCATGAAAGGCATCCACTGATTGAATCTGTTGGCTTGCTGTAGCCTGCTTTTCAATAATTTGTTCGTTCAGGATGGCTTTTTGGGATTTATAATACATCGCAAAAAGATCAATTGACTTATAAGTTCTAAGCCTCGGCCACTCTTTGAGGTATTCAGGCAAATCATTTTCTGACAAATTAGTGTATGACGTAATTACACGAGGTGCTTGTTTAGCTACTCCAATTTCATATGGGACCCACCATGAGCCTTTAGTGTTTTGTGTCATAATCGCCAGAAGATTTGTGCTTTCATTTATCTTCATGACTAGCCATTGGGTAAGTTCTTGGTCACTCATTGAAGTTCCCCAGAAATAGTGGGCGCTGGAATTAGGTTATACTGCCTGCTCAAACATTTCGGGGCTCTGATAGCCCAGAGATGAATGGAGCCTTTCACGATTGTAGAACACTTCGATGTACTCGAAGATGCTGTGACGGGCTGATGCCCGTGTCTCGTATTTCTGGCGATGAATCAGCTCTTTCTTGAGCGTTGCAAAGAAGCTTTCCATCACGGCATTGTCCCAGCAGTCTCCCTTGCGACTCATGCTGCATTGAATCCCGTTGACCTTCAGAGTTCGCTGGTATTCCTCACTGCAATACTGACTGCCACGATCCGAGTGATGTAACAGGCTTTCTTTGGGGCAACGGCGGATGATCGCCATCTGCAGCGCATCCAACACCAGTTCCTTCGTCATCTGTGAAGACATGCTCCAGCCGACCACTTTGCGTGAATACAGATCCACAACACAGGCCAGGTACAACCAGCCCTGCCTGGTCCAGACGTAGGTAATGTCCGAGACCCAGGTCTGGTTCGGTCCCGTCGACTGATCGAACTGGCGATTCAGTACATTCGCTGCCACAGGATGAGCATGGCGGGAATCGGTAGTGATCTGGAATTTCCTCCTGATTCGAGCTTGGATACCCGCTTCCTGCATCACTTTGGCCACTGTGTTCTCACTGCAGGGGATGCCTTGAGAAAGGAGTTCCCGGTGCATCCGAGGCGAGCCGTAATTGTCCTTGTGTTTCGTGTTGTGAATGACTTTGATTTTCTCCTGGAGAGATTTCCGAATTTGTGAACGGTTGCTGAGAGGCCTTCGTCGCCAACGATAATAGCCACTGCGTGAAACACGAAGAACCTGACACATCAGGGAAATCTTCCAGATGGCTTGATGTTCTTCGATGAAGCGGAATCTCATTGATTTTCTCTGGCAAAGAAGGCCGTCGCTTTTTTTAGAATGTCACGCTCCATCCGCAAACGCTTATTCTCTTCACGCAGCCGCTTCAGTTCTTCGTTCTCGGTATCACTTTCCGGCTGGGAGAACTTTGCCTTCCAGCGATGTATCAGGTTCTCATTGACATCCAGGCTGCGTGCCACTTCAGAGACTTTATAACCCTGCTCGGTGACCATCTTGACGGCTTCAATCTTGAACTCTTCAGTGAATGACCGCCGGGTACGTTTCGAATTCGAATTCTCTTTGCTCATGTTGTCCCTCCTCAGAATAGTTTACACTCTTTTTAGAGCGCCCACTATTTCTGGGGAACTTCACATTCCTGCTAGCTTCTCATCAATGTCATCTAAATAGCAGTCGATACCATGATGGAATCTTAAGCGAGTGTAAACATCTTGTGCGATGTCGTCGTCAGCCGATCTGTGTGAAATAAATACTGGCATAAGGTTTCCTTTCTGATTTAAAGATCTCGATATAGTGACACAAAACTCTTTGCTTGAGACCGCAGTAAGGCGGTCTGCTCTTTGTCAGATTTTCCCTGTCGATGCAGTTTTCCCTTACGGACATTCAACACTGCCGTTGTCAGGTCATCCTCAGTAGAAGGTAATGCCGTCGCCATCATGTGGGTTATGATTTCTGCTCGGCGTTTATTGAGAGAGTCATCATTATTCATCCACAGTTTGATCGCTGTGGGGGTTCCGTCAATAACCAGGGCAATTTCAGGGCGAATATTGATCCTCAGCTCCTCACACATCCACAGACCTGTGGGGGGCTCAAACCAGTCCAGCTTTTTTCTGCCTATGAATTTCTTATAGCCAGCAGCTAAGTCTGGATAGTGTTTGGCCCGAGTTGGTTCTGTCTGTCGTTGGGCGACCTGATCTAGGTAATCTTTTGACTTTCCTGTTCGATGCATCCGGATTACCGCCTCCCGGAACTGTTTGTAGCAGTCAGGCGGGACATCATATCCTTCTTCATGTTGTTTTCGGATTGTCCGCACCACCGTAAGCTGCTGCTCTGGTGGCTTTGTTGCGAAATTCAAGAACTGTGTCAGGGAAATTTTGACTTGAGGGTTTGCTTTAGGCATGGTCATTCCTTTCGTTTTATTTATGGATCTCCGTAAATTACCACTAATCAGTATCACTTGGGTCAATTCGACCACCCTGGTTGTACCGACGACCGGGGAATGCAACCTCATAGGGAATACACCAGTGTTCCACACCTCCTATGATGTGTGTCCCTCCCGCTGCCGGGTCATAGATCCCATTTTCTCGTTTTGGTTCGCACCAATAGTGCTTACCATCGATTTCCTTTGCATGGCCTTTGGGGGCTTTCTTATTGGGTTCTGCTGGACTTTCTTCATCATGTCCAGAAACCTCATCTTTTTCTTCATTCACAAGAACCTCCTTTGAGAAAAATGCGGCCTGTTAAGAGGCCTTGGCTGAGGGCAGACTTTACCTGTACAAGTTGGTCTTGAAATTTTTCATTGCTCTTCGTTTTCATTTCAACAGATTTTATAGCAGCGACGATATGCTCCTGTTCTGCTAAAGGTGGCAGCACCATAGGAACGTTGATCAAAGTTTCACGTGTGAGGTGTGCGATCGATGATTCTCCTGTGAATCGCACTAGGAGGTTGTTTCGCACGGCGTGTTCCATGAAGAAACGCATGAAGTCAGGAACAAGTGTGTTCGGCTGAAGAGGTCTAAGACGGTGGAGTGCCTTTTGGTAACAGCAAAGTTTAAGCTGTCCTTCCCAGATAGCAGTACGACCTACTTCCCCTCCTTCGCAGATGAGAATGTCGCCCGGCTGCAAGGAATATCGCTCTAGTTCGTCATCGCGGATATCCATTTCCTCTAGGTCAGTCAAATCAATGCGACCCCACAAGACCGAAGCGTTGCCAAGGTAAGGACGATAATGTCTCCCAGTCTTAACTACTTTAGACAGCATCTTGCCCAATTCGATTACACAGACGTCACCTATTGATTTTGTTTCCCATGCGGCAGGCATCTTATGAAGATACTTGTGCTTCTTGAAATTCTTATGTTGACCGGGGAGGCCGTTGGTGAGGAGGTCTTGCAGCAGGGCCGTTTTGAGTCTGCGGGTCTGATCTATTACCGCTCGTGTCGTCTCAATCGCCTCTTCTACAGAATCAAGCATCGGTACCAGTAATTCTTGAAGTTCTGTTGCTTTACAGGAAATTTTTATAGCCCGCACAAAGTCACTAGGGACTCTTTGTTGTCCAGCTGAACCTCCCATAAGAGATGTAGCTTTTGCCCGGACATCTGGAGAAATAGAGAGGTGATAGATAAGTCGAGAATCAACTCCATCCATTGCTCGAAGTACATGAAACTCCGTGCTTCCAAAACCAATACCATTGCTGAGTCCCCTGGCGTGGCATCCTTTACCGTTTTCTGTACACGGAGTAATCTTAGCGAAAAGGACGTCATTCTCCTGAAATGCTGTGTAACCTGTGATGACTTCAGAAAGAGAACGGGTTTGGCTGCCTACCCAATGTCCGCCATCAGAGACATCAGCCATGGGGATGAAAGAGACTCGATCTTTCTTGGAAAGCCTTGAAACATCTATGGTCGGGTTGACTTCCACCAGGTCAGACAATCGTAAGAATGTGGAACTTTTTATCGTGTTGTTCGAATTGCTATTATTCACTACCAGCATCCTCCTTTGATGTTGTGGGCACTGGTTGAATTACCTCGACGAGTTGACGAACAATCTCATCGAGGCTAAGAATTCCGGTATTCAATGCTACCTTGTCGGCGAGTGTTGGGCTGTAGCTGGCTACCTCGTCTTTCGAAACTTTGTGCCAGATAGGCAGGATGACCTTATTACCACTGGAAGTTTCTCGAGTCACCAACCCATCGAGTTCGTACTGTGGCCAGTTCTTCGAAAAAAAAGAGGTTGACAGGACAACAATTCCGTAGCGACTGGAAGCGAGTCCTTTATCTATTGATCTCCTCAAACTGTCTCCTACAGTAAGGACAGTTTCGTCGTACCATACATCTATACCTTTAGCAGTGAGAGATTCAGCTAAAAGATGGACGAATGACTCTTTGTCTTCGCTGGCATGAGAGATGAAAACGTCATGTGTTTTATTATTCTGTTGATTAGTTAGCGTAAGGGAGCCTTGCTCTGATTCGGACAAAACTTTGGATAGTTGAGAACGGTACCCTGCTAGCTCTTTCTCCTGTTGCCTGAAGAGTCTATCTTGCTCACGTTTTTGTTCTCTTAGCAGATTCTTCTCTTGTGTGTGCTTCTTTGACTCCTTATCTGCAATCTTTTTAGTGAGATCCGCTTGTTGTTTTTTTGATCGTTCTATATCACGATTGAGTCGATCAATATCTCGGAGCTTTGACTGTAAAATCCCTGATGAGGTGTTTTGGTTAATACTTCGTTCAATAGAGCCAATTCGGGAGACTTTATCGGACTCATTTTTCCGTTCCCGAGCGAGCTTTTGATGGAGTTGCCCGAGTTCGCGATTTAGAGATTCAATCTGGCGTCGATGGTTATCTGAAGACATAGGTGTTCTCCTTTTATTCTTCATATCCGAGCTCAGCGAGAAGCTGATTCATTTGCTGTTCGGCAGTGTCTCGTTTCTCTTCGAGTTTCCGGAGCTTTTTCAGTTCAGCCTTTACGTCCAGCTGCGGTGGTGGATCCGAAGTGTCGACGTAGCGACTGATGTTCAAATTGAAGTCATTTTCCTGTTCAATTTCAGCCAGAGGGACGACATTGGCGAATTTTTCCAAGCTCGTCCGTCCTCCTGGGTGATCAGCCTGGAACCATTCCTTAACCACTTTCTGGGCTTCCTGTACCTTAACCAATTCGTTGTCAAAACGATTGTTGACCAGTTCACGGAGTTCGTTGTTCGGTGACCGCTCCAGTTGGATGTTCCGATGCTGTTCGTATCCGTCGATCCAGCTTTGGGACAGTTGCTCTACCGCTTCGGGAAGCCGGTCCGGTTTCGCCCAGGCATTGAAGACACTGACAATCCGCAGGATGTCTTCCCAGCGGAGTGAGTTCCTGTTTTTTCCCTCATGGTAGAATCCTTCTGCCGAAGCATCGATAAAGAGAACATGCTTCTCCCGTTCAGTGGGTTTATTCTTGTTCAGAATTAAAATAGAGGCAGGGATACCAGTACCATAGAACAGTTTTTCCGGAAGTCCGATGACCGCCTCGAACAGGTCTTCCTGCAACAGAGCTTTCCGAACGGCTGCTTCAGCCCCACCCCGGAAGAGGACCCCGTGCGGCAACACTACGCCTACCATTCCCCGGTCGTTACAGACTTCGATCATATGTTGCAGAAAAGCGGTATCCCCTTTGGTTGTCGGTGGAATACCCCGGTGGAAGCGTCGAAAACTATCATTTTGCCAGCGTTCTTTAACCTTCTTGCTATCAACTTTTCCGGTGTCCTGATCAGCCTCAACGCCGTGCCATTCTCTCAAGCTGAACGGAGGGTTGGCGATGATCCGGTCGAAGGATTGCAAGGCTCCTCCTTCTTCGAACTTAGGGCTGACAATCGTGTCCCCAAGTTCAACCTTTCCGTCCGGAAAGTTGTGGAGCAGCATATTAAACTTAGCGATCGCCCAAGTGCTATAGTTTTTCTCCTGCCCGGTGAGAGTGATGTTCTTCGGATTACCTCCATGATCTTCCACGTATCGACCGCATCCGATGAGCATCCCTCCGGTTCCACAGGTGGGGTCATGGATACGCATTCCCTCCTGAGGTCTGAGTAGTTCAACAATCGTCCGGACCACCATCGGGGGGGTGCGATATTCTCCTCCTTTTTTCCCAGCCCCGTCTGCGAATCGGTCAATCAGGTACTCGTAGCTCTCTCCCAGAATATCAGGATCGATCAGATTGTGATTGCCCAAGGGGATATTGGCAAAGTGTGTCAACAGCCGCTGCATGAAGGCATCTAGATCCTTGGCGTTGCCACCAAATCGACGTTCATCGTTGAATCTGACGCTTGTGAGGATGCCATTGAAAATATCACCATTCTCATCTTCTACGGCCTGTAGGGCGATATCGATCTCTTCGGCCCGGTTTTCTGGAATCTTCATCAGTTCAGCCCACCGAGCCTTCAGGGGAATGTAGTAACTTCCCCGACCGTATTCATCCGGGTCTTCCGCGAACTCAGTTGCCTGGTCTTCTGGCTTTCCTGATTTGACGTATTCATCAATGATTTCCTGTCGGCGTTCCAGGAATACATCGTTGAGGCGTTTCAGGAAGAGCAGACTCAGGATGTGGTTCTTGAAATCGGCGGCATCAGTGGTCCCACGCAGAATGTCTGCCGCCCCCCACAGGAGTCGGTCGAGTTCTTCTCGGGTAATAATTTTTGGTGCTGACATTATTTAGTTTCTTTCATGCTGTTGAAAACGACTTCCCTGGCAATACGACGACGATCTCCTGCAGCAAGGATCGCAGACGTGTAAGCCTCATCTGCCGCTTCAAGTAAATGTACCATCTTTTGTTGTGTTTCCAGGGGAGGAACAGGAACTTCGATTTTGCTCAAACCAGCAACTGTGATATTCATCTGATGCGTTCCTGATTGAGAAACTGCTTCCAGGGCTGCTTGCCCCTCAGGTCCTTCCAGCCAAGCAATTAGAAGCCGGGGATGTAATTCGGAAAGGCAGCGTACACCTATAAGTGTTGAGTTGATTAGTCGATCACCGAGCTCTTGGGGGATGATCGCCGTCTTAAGACTGGTGCTGCGGGCAGAAAGTATGACATCATTGGGGTGGAGTTTATACTGATCAATAGACTGACCGGCAACTCCGTGTTCCTCCAACTGTGTCAAATCAATTCCAGTGCCGGTAAGAGACCGGACGGTGAGTACATTTCCCCAGCATCCGATCTCTTCACGATCTGAACTCTTCGTAGGCATTCCCGCAAAGACTTTTGCGACATTACCGATTTTCTCAGTGCGTACCGACATCGCTTCACCAGCCAATCTCTAGAAAGTTGTGGAACCCCATGTCCAATCGCCACCAACTGAGACAAACAAGTTCCCAGATAGCCCGCACTTGTTTAGTGCTGCCTTTGCTTTGGTCCTGACGAAGTCTCGGACTGATGGTGCATCCTTACCAGTAAATTGACCGGCAAAGGTGTTGTAGGGCAGATTAACAGTGCCAGACTTCAGGGTTTTACTGAGCCCTACAGCATTAAGATTCTTTTCTGCACAATCATAGTCGGCAGAGCTGGCATCTTTGAGATCGAAGGTTGTTACTACAAAAAACGAAGCCACAATAATTCTCCTTACTTAGGTGAGAAAAATGTGGCGTACACCTTGAGCTTGAAACGTTCAGGCCTTGATTTAGATGTGGCAACTGGGTAGTATTACTTTAGTCAATTACTACGTTGCCGGTTTTCCGGTGTACGCCAGCCCATTGGGACTGCAATCCCTGTGGGCTTTTTCTATTATAGCGATTATTCCGGAGAATTCAACCTGTTTTTACAAGTTTTTGTGTTACGAATTCAAAATGGTACCTGCGTACACGTTTTGCTCTTGGTATGTTTTTTTCTTAACTCATCTACTCGAAAGAGTTTCCAGTCCATGATCGGCAGAACTATTCCATCCAGGATGATGATGCCATCGAACTCAAATGCTTGTTGAAAGCGACTGCTTTCTTGATTTCTGGCTTCCCGCCAGCCGTTCTTAAATTGCCTGGTCAGGTGTCGGAACCATTCCGCCTGGCGTTTCGCGACTACCCGCATGAACTCTTCGGAATCTTTTGGGGATCTCACCCTGGCAACTGGGTTTAGGTACCAGATCCCAGGAAGTTTTTCCCGTTTGATCCGATTTGCTTCACGCCGTGGAAAGTTCCCCGGATTCTCAAAGTCAGGAGAGAAGCTTTCTGATTCAATTTGAGGAGTATGAGGTTCCACATCTGTTTCTTTGTGGTCGGTTTCAATTTGCATTCTGTGATCTCCGGGTTTTAGTAACGCTTTCATTGCTTGGTGGGCTGCTCCGATTTACTGAACCGGCTCATCAGGTTTGTCTGGCATCAAGTCCACTTCGGTGTATGGCTGAGCGGTCCGCAGGAACCAAGCCACGTACTCTTTCAGGGACATATTAGACAGACAGGCCATGTGGCGAGCATGTGCGTGGACCTCTCTTGGTATTGGTACACTGAGCCAGCTGAATCCAGTCGGTAAAACACAGCTCTGTGGGCGTGTCGTTCCGACAGCCCCTTTGACTGTTGATTTGGTTTGTTTCTCTTTCATCAAATCTCTTCCTGACAGGGTGATGGTTACTCAACTCTATTCCTAATCCTCTTATGGTTATCTATGTCTGATTTCTTACTGTCTCAATGGTTTACTGGTTTCTTCTTGTCCTGTTGATTCTGTTCCTGTTTCTATTGTTCTTCTTAATGTTTTCTCTTTTAATGGTTCTGTTCTTACCTTCATCATGGTTTCAAAATCATGGTTCTTCTCTTCAGTCTCAAGCTTCTCTTTCTTATTGGGGTGACAAGGCTGCAACGTCACGCTTCGTTTCGGATCCGGCACAGAAGCTCACCGGGGACATGCTTTAGTGATTTTCACCACGTTCATGGTGTCCTCTTCATGCCCTACCTTCACAACGAATGAGGTGTTTGCTGAAATATTATGGTACTGATTAGCCTACAGACGGTTATTAAGCCGCTTCCCTTCTCACATCAGGCTATGCAAATAAGAAAATCCCCCTGAGCCGCAACCCAGGGGGATAGGGGATTGTTTACAGAACTTGAGATTTCCGTCACGAGGGTTCTGCGTCATCTCCGTCCGCTTCTTGAAAGAGGTCCCGTTGTTCTAATTCGTCATTGATGAGTTCGTCAGGCGTCATCTTTGCTCGCCTTTCCTTGTCGGACTCTTTGGATATATAAACCTTCCACCCACGACTTACACTGGTTCGTGGAAGGCGGTCGATAATGATTCCCTCGGTGGCCAGTGCAGTCACCAGCTCACCAAGTCGACTGCTGAGCCATCTGGCACTCTTGGGGAGATCGCTAAGCACGTTACTATCTCCGAGGCTCTTTGCAGAGCTTTGGAGTTCCCCCAGGAGTTCTTGTGCTGATCCTTTCCAAGGTCGCGTCTCGGGGTGCCTTGTTGCGAAAACCTTGAGAGCAATCGTCATTGGTGTGGCATCCAGGGCTTCTTTATCCTGGTTACGAATATTGAGACGATAAGCCTTGTCAAACTGTTCCGGAGACTTTCCTAATGCTGCTGCCAGAGATCGGCCAAAATGAGCGAAGTCAGCCATACGGAATTCTCCACTAGAAGGTGTCTCAGCCATCTGCTTTAGGGTCATTACTAACAGGTCTAGTAAAGCTCCGAATAGGCGAGGACGGGCCTTCTGGAACTCCTGATCCAGTTCCTTGATGGGCCGAAATGACTTTACACGTCTGCAATTGATGACAATGCATCGATCTAGAAAGTCAGATCGAGTACTGGGGGTATCAATTCCGTTGATGATAATTGGGCGTCGGAATGAGAACAGGACCTGATCCGAATTCGTGAACAATTTTCGACGTTCGACTCCGTTTCCTGTTACTGCCCGGCAGAACATGTCTGCCTCACTCCTGCTGAACTTGGCTACATTTTCAAAACAGGGAACAGCATGGTGTTGAAATGTCAAAAACAAGTTTGAGCGTTCCAGGTCTCCTAGCACTGGTGTTTTGCTTGGATCAGTTAGATCACGCAGTCTTTGTGACATCGTGGTTTTGGCTGATCCTTGCGTTCCCGTTAATGTCAGGATAGGAGATGGTACATCTGTGTTTAGAGCCGAAGTAACCCAAGCCAATATGAGAAGTTTGTCTTCTTCACTTTCCACCTGGATGTATTTGAATAGTTCAAAAGGATCACCTCCCGACATTGGTTCTGGTAGAGCCTTCATATGTTTTGGACGGAAGAAGAGGGGGACAGATTGTTGTTCTGTTTTGTATCCGTCACTTGTTACCGTTAATTGGCTCCAGTTCGAGTCACCTAGATCAATCGTGATCTCATTGTCATGTGATCTATGACGATTTGCCAACTCTTTCTCGGGTTCTTTAAAGGCGAGAAGCTTCATGGTTTCTATTACCTCTTTGATTATCTTGATCCCCTTGGTTTTGGACGAAATCTTAAAGTTAGCTTCTGCATACTGCATCAATCTGGCTTGAAATGCTTTTGAACCCAGAGGGAGACATCCATTTTGTTGGGTGCCTTCAGCGATGGGTATCCAACCAAATGGGTTTCCATGTTGGTCATGGAAGAATAAAGCACCAGCTTCTTTCTGCAGTCGACCCAGGAGCTGATCCTTGGTGAGTTCAGGTAAAAAGCGTGGTATGGGACTTGACTGAGAAGTATTCTCTTGGGTTTTATCAATCGAAATATCCTCTGCGTTTTTCGGAGGGAGGGCTTCGAATTGTTCCAGTTCAGAGTCACTTTTGGATGAGTTTTCATCTCTCTCCTGATCTGTTACAGGCTCTAGCTCAAGTTTCGATTCCAGATCTGATACGACAGTCTCATCAATTTTGGTTTCTACAGAAGCATCCTCTGCTGTGACAGCTTTTGTGGACGGTTTAGTTTCGTGGCCCGGCAAAGACCGGTTTTTTTTCTCTCTTGTTGACAGTTCATTTTTTGCCCCTGCTCGGTCACTTACGTTGGAGGCCAGAGCAGTACCTGCTCCGTTGCTGTTAGACTCGGTTGTGTGTAAATTCATGATATATCTCTCCGTATGGAGGCCAGCGTCTGGGTTCCGAACACTTGCCGGAACGATGAATTGATTTCCAAAACGCCTGGTCCTCTAACCCTTAGGCCGAGATATTCATTCAAAGATCATGCATCTCAAGGAATACTCAGAAAGACCTTTGTATGAAGGTTCTAAGATCCTGAAAATTTTCGGGGGTTATTCATTCCTGGCTAATTCTGTGAATAGCCAACACCGGAGGCACAGCTGAAGGGGCCGAGTAGGAGAAAATGTATCTAGAGGAATGATATCAACGCATCGTCAGATCACGCTTGAAGTAAGATATTGAGACGCTAAATAGTGTCACCAGCGTCATGACGCTATAACCTTTTGGTATTAAGAGGCTTGAGGCATGACGCTAGATTACCACTTCAGTGTCATTTCAACGTCACTGATAGCGTCATTCTGAGCAGCACCGAAAAGTGGGTACATCGAGTGGGTACACTTTTGAAAACTGTACCCAGATTTGGACCATTCCGGGTTTTGGTGATTGTTGGCTGCCCTCTGAACTCAGGGTTTTATGCGGTTTTTCTGCTATTGGAAGGCTGTCTGAAGCACGACTTAGCATTACGAAACCGAAGGTTGCAGGTTCGAACCCTGCGGGGTGTACTCCTTATCTCACGCTGAGAAAACTACTTACAACCAAAAGGCCTTCGTCCCCCGACGAAGGCCTTTTGCATTCCCCCCACTTATCCCCCCACTAATAGGTAACCGTTTCAGGAAATACACGGTCTATCAACGGGCATCGAAAGATATGCCTTTGAGAGTCATGAGTAACTGAATCACTGCCGGTTCATCGTCGGCGGGGGCGGTGGGATTCGGGGTGTTGCTTCAGCCATTGGTCCGGCAGCAGTTCTTCCAGACGATCGGCGGCGTGATCGGTTATCCGACTCAGCACATCTCTCAGATAAGCAAACGGTTCTACTTCGTTTGCTTTGCAACTGGCCATCAGACTGTAGTGCACGGCGGCGGCCTCGCCGCCCCGATCACTGCCGACGAATAGATAATTCTTCCGGCCGATAGCACAGGGACGCAAGGTGCGTTCGGCCAGATTGTTGTCAATCGACAGAATGCCCTCGGTACAATACCGCGTAAAACCGGACCAGCGGCTTAACAGATATTGCATCGCGACTGCCACCGGACTTTTCGGTAATAGCACACGCGATGTCTCTGTTAACCAGTCGCGGAACTGTTCCAGAACCGGTAACGCCTTGTCCTGTCGCAACTGTCGGCGGTGTTGCCACCAGCGTTCACAGTCCGCCGGCTGTTGCAGATCGCTGGCTTCCCGTTCAATCGCGTATAACTGCTGGATAAACAATAATGCCCGGTGTGCGGCTTCCGGCTGCACGGTCCGCGCATCGTAAAACTTGCGTCGCGCATGCGCCCAGCACAAGACCTGCTGAATCCTGCCTGACCGGTACAGTTCTTCGTAACCGGCATACGCGTCTGCCTGCAGATAACCGCGAAAGTGTTTTAAAAACGCCTGGGGACCGGCGCGTTCCCGGTTCGGGGTGAAATCATAGACCGAATACGGATGCCCGGCATCGCCGCAGTAAACCCAGAACCGGCCGGTCCGCGTGCGGGAAAGCCGTTGGTCCTGGACGGGAATCGTTGTATCGTCCGTATGCATGACATGCGACTGCAGAACGCGACTTTTCATCAGATCAGTCAGCGGTTGCAGTAATTCCGCAGTTTCCAGTACCCAGCGGCTCATCGTGCTCCGCGAAAGCTGTACGCCATTCCGGCTGAGAATGGATTCATGACGATACAGGGGGAGATGATCTGAGTATTTCCCCACCAGGATCGTCGAGAGCAAGCCGGGGCCGGCGAAGCCTTTGGCAATCGGCCGGGCAGGAGCAGCCGCCAGCACCACATGCTCTTCACACTCCCGGCACGCGTATTTGAAACGTACGTGCTCGATCACTTTCAGGCTGGCAGGAATGAATTCTAACTGTTCGTGGCTGATTTCTCCGATCCGCTGCCGTGTCTGGTCGCAGCAGGGACAGCGTTTTTCCGATTCGGTCAGGTCATGTTCTACCCGTTCCCGAGGTAAATGGTCGGGCAGCTTGTTGCGGCCGCCGCCACGACGACGATGTGCGGAAACCGCAGTAGGAGGCGGTTCATCGTCCTCGGGTTCAGCAACTTCCTCTGCAGCCTCGGGTTCATCAAACAGGCTCATTTGATTGGGGGCGATCTTTTCAGAACGGGCGCCAAACCGTTGTCGCAGCAGCCGCTCAATGAAATGTTTGAGTTGCTCGACTTCCCGCTGTTGCTCTCCCACGGTCTCACCCAACTGGTGAATCATATCATGGCAGGATTGGACGTCGTTCGGCAATGAGGATCGTTTCTGGTTCATGTTCCACGTCTTAACATAATCGTTGTCAGGCGGGAACTGTTTTTTTATGAAGTCGATACTTTTTCTGAAATCTGATAGCGTTTTCTGCGCTGCACGCTGGTCAGGTCGATGCCCTGCAGCAGGAGCCCCAGGTCGGTGGAGGACAGTTGTAGGCCATGTGTGCCCTCCGGGCTGGAGAGACGCTGATATGTGCCCGCTTCCAGCCGTTTATACCAGATGGCCAGACCATCGTGGTCCCAGTACAGCAGCTTGATCCGATCCTGTTTTTTGTTGAGAAACACAAACAGTCCCCCGTCGAGTACGTTTTGCTGCAGGTAGACTTCGGTCATTCGCAGGAGGCCGTCAAAACTTTTTCGCATATCGGTGGGGACCGTGCAGAAATAAATGCGGGTGGGCAGATTCAGCATGCGCGCTGCTCCAGCGCGGCGAGCACGGTTTCGAGCGTGGTTTGATCACAGCCGTTTCCGACGCGAACCGAGGTGCCCTGTGAGAACACGATTTCAATCGGCGTGGCAGGGAGTTGGACTTCAACGGGCAGAAAGGAAGCTGCAGCGGTTGTCTCGGCATCCCGCTTTTTCAGTTCCCGCCGCCAGTAGTGGTAAGCTGGTTCGCTCAGTCCTTCACGCTGACAGAAGGCACGGATCGAGAGTCCGGACTGCAGTCGGTCTGAAAGGGTTTGTCGCCAGAACGCTTCACGGTTCGGGTTCCGTCGCTGGTCGGCACGCGGGGTTGACTGGGATGCGGACATCGCTTTTGCTCCTGAATATGCTGGTGGTTGAAACACATGCAGAATACAACAGCCGTCAAGGTGTATTTTGTGGGCCGGTTACCATCTTTCTGCCCATCGGCGGCCATCCCCGCGCCTGGATCAGGCGACTGGCCCCACTTCAGCTCCCTGAGTTTTATCTCTTTGATCGGGAAAGCCCTCCTGAGACGGAGCAACGGGAAACGCTGGTTGCTCAGATCAACCGCCGACCCCACTGCCGTGCTGTGCTGACTCAGAAACGGAGCCTGGAGAACTACCTGCATCCCCGTGCCATAGAGACTGTGGCCAACATTACTCCCGAATTCGGAGACCAAGATTGCGTGGCGTCGGAAGTGGCACAGCGGGTATTCAACAGCCGTCATGAGGACTATTGCTGGGAACTGCTCGATCGTCGACCACAGGTCAAGCTCAGGAATCGGACCAAGCACTGGCTTAACACCAGTGCGGTCGAACAGATGACGGTTCCCTTGCTACAGGAACGCGATCCAGACGGGGAAATCATCTCCTGGCTGGAAACGATCGCACAGTTGGCTGAGACCGCTTAAGCCCACTTCACACATCTATTTCCTCAAACCAATAAGGAACACTTATGTTATTAAACGAACGACTTGCGGAAAACGTACGCGCCTGCTTTACCGGGATCTGGATTCAGAGCCACGAACACGACGAAGCGTTGCTGGAGATCACCCGGCTTTGCCACGGTGAAGACTGGGGCCTGCTCTCCTGGGACATTGACCGGGGACTGCAGGGGACAGAAGTCCTTGGGGAGAGTGACTCATCGTATCCCGATCCCCTGGCAGCTATCCACAGTCTGAACAGTCAGACCAATCCAGATCGACCCACGCTGCTGGTTCTCAAGAATTTCCACCGATTCATCAATTCCCCGGAAATCATCCAGGCCCTGACGCAACAGATTAGCCTGGGAAAGCAGACCCGGACCTTCGTGATCGTCCTGTCCAGCCTAGTCCAGATTCCCACGGAACTGGAAAAACTGTTCGTCTGCCTGGAACACGATCTTCCCGACCGGAGCCAGTTGGAGGAGATCGCTCGCAGTATCGCCATGGAAACCGGTGAGCTACCGGAAGGACCGGAACTGGAGCGTGTCCTGGACGCTGCCTGTGGACTGACTCGCTATGAAGCCGAAGGGGCCTTCAGCCTCTCCCTGGTACGACACGGACGCATCGACGTCTCCGTCGTCCTGGAGTTGAAGGCCCAAACGCTGCTAAAAAGCGGACTGTTAACGCTCCACAGCGGATCGGAATCATTTGGCGACCTGGGAGGCCTGGAATCCCTCAAGGCTTTTTGTAGACGAGCACTGCGTCCTAGGACTCAGGAATCATCAGCTGTGCGTCCGCGGGGCGTGCTGCTGCTGGGCGTCCCAGGTACCGGTAAAAGTGCCTTCGCCAAAGCCTTGGGCAGGGAGACCGGGCGGGCCACGCTGACTCTCGACGTGGGGGCCCTGATGGGCGCGCTGGTCGGCCAAACGGAAGAGCGAACACGACGGGCGCTCCGGATCGTCGATGCGATGCAGCCGGCCGTCCTGTTTATCGATGAGGTCGAAAAGGGTCTGAGCGGGGCATCCTCGTCCGGACAGTCCGACAGTGGTGTCTCCACACGCATGCTGGGCACACTTTTGAGCTGGTTAAACGACCATACTTCAGATGTATTTGTGGTCTGCACTGCCAACGATATCTCGAAACTTCCTCCCGAATTGATCCGGGCCGAACGCTTTGACGGACTCTTTTTTCTGGATCTGCCGGGAGATTCGCAGAAGCAAGCGATCTGGAACATCTACCGGGCGCAATATGACCTCATGGAAAACCAGCAGTTGCCCGAGGACCGACACTGGACCGGTTCCGAAATCCGGGCCTGCTGTCGCCTGGCCGCTCTGCTGGATGTCCCGTTAACCCAGGCTGCAGAAAACGTGGTCCCCGTGGCGATCACAGCTGCGGAATCGGTGGCCCGACTCAGACGCTGGGCCAGCAATCGTTGCCTGTCTGCAGAACAACCGGGCGTCTTTGTGCACGGAGAACGATCGGGAGCCCGTGCACAACGAAAGCTCTCCCGTGATCCCCGTAGAAACTAAACCTGACTCTAATCAAGGAGAAACGACAACTATGGCTACGATTGAAGAAGAAGTGGAAACCCGCCACGATCCCATCGACCGTCTCAGGGCAACGATGTGTGCCACGCGGGTCAGTTTTGAATGGTTCGGGACCCGGAAGTCGCTCACACGCGACCAGAAGGCCCAGGCTGCCGAATCGTTTGGGGCGGAAGGTGCGTTCCTGAGTGCCGGTAAGAAGCTGCTAGATACGGGGCATCCCCGCTTTCGGGCCGTGAGTGCCGTCCGCAATCAGGTACGCAAATACTGGACCTCGGTTAGTCTTCCTTTCCCGGAACCGGGCATCCGCTTATTGCGGCAGGATGCACTCACAGCCTTCCAGGAGCAGATGCATCGGTTTACGGAAGAACTGGCCGAAACGGTTGCGGAACTGGATGAACAATACCTGTCCCTGAAAGCGGCAGCCCGGGAGCGTCTGGGAAGTCTGTTCAACGACGACGATTATCCCGCAACACTGGTGGGGCTGTTCGAAGTAACTTGGGAGTTTCCCAGTATCGAACCGCCGAATTACCTGAGGCAGCTTAATCCCGAACTCTACGAGCAGGAGTGCCAGCGCGTGCAGTCGCGATTCGAAGAGGCGGTCCGACTGGCGGAAGACGCCTTCCTGGACGAACTGTCGAAGCTGGTATCGCATCTGACGGACCGCCTGAGCGGGCAGGCCGACGGCCGCCCCAAGGTCTTTCGTGATTCCGCCATCGGGAATCTGCACGAGTTCTTCGAACGCTTCCGGTCGCTGAATGTGCGTTCCAATGAGCAGTTGGATGCACTCGTCTCCCAGTGCCAGCACATTGTGGAGGGGATTCAGCCCCAGGATCTAAGAAAGCGGGATGTTCTCCGGCTGCAGGTGGCCTCCGATCTCTCGGGTGTTCAGGCCGCCCTGGATGGTCTACTGGTCGATCGACCGCGGCGTCAGATTATGCGGACGCCGAAGTAAGGAGGTCGCATGCAACTCATTATCACAGCTGAGGGGCAAGTTCGCTGTATTTACATGGAAGCCATTGACCTGTCCTCCATCGGTCGACTGCGTATCAGACGCGGTTCGTTTGTCGAACCGAATGCCACCGGTCAATGGATCGTCGATCTGTCCCCCGTTCAGGGACCGCGGCTGGGGCCGTTCGCGCAACGGAGTGCGGCCCTGCAGTCAGAAATTGACTGGCTGGAGCAGCATTGGCTCTCCCCCAGCCCCTGATATTGTATTTTTCCAACACTATGCCCCGGTCTTGCAGAATTGTCTCTGCAGGGCCGGGGCTTTTTTTATTGAACCCTTGTGTTAAAGGAGATATTAGATGAAACAGTCAGACTTGAATCGGGCTGTCGCCCTGGCTACCGGCGAGACAATTGCCACCGTTAAACGCCTGGGCTTCTTACTCGCGGAGCCCCAGGAAACCGTTGATCCGGATTCAGAAACGTCGGGACCGCTGGTCATCGACTGGGACGAACTGGAAAACCAGCGAATGATTACGCAAGCAGAGGGATTGAATCATGTGCCGTCGCTGGTGTGATTCCGATCTCAAGGGCTTTCACTGTCTCAGCCAGGCAGAAGTTCCCTTCCACTGGAACCGCCTGCAGATGCTCCGCAGTGGGCGGCAACGGGGACGACGGGCCGTGAAATCACGGCTTAGAAAACGGCGTCGCAAACGAAAGAATTCTGTTTGATGCAACGACTTCTCTTTTACCTCTTCAATTCAATTCCAGAAAGGAATGCTATGAAAGTTTTACTGATTAATAATGATGGCGGCGGATTCGCGGACTACATCGAAGTCGCCACGGGAACCACGGTCTCTCAACTGTTCGCACAACGCATGGCGGATGCGAATGCCTCGGACTATCTGATCCGTGTTAATCGTCAGCCGTGCCCTCCCGACCAGCAGTTACAGGATGGAGACCGGATTTCCATAACTCCGACAAAAATCGAAGGTGCGAAATATTAGTCGTTCCTGAAGTGAATTATTTTGTCTCTGACAGGCTGTCGGAATTACGGTTCCGACAGCCTGTTTTCTATTAACAGGAGTAAACACTCATGAAACAGAAATCAAAAACGGTCTGGCGGATGGCTAGTCTCGTAGAACAACAACTCAGCTCACAGGGAAGTGAGTCAGACATCGCACTACCAGAAGTGGGATGGCTGAGCTGTCTGCGATTGATCCGCATGCGACAGCAGGCACAGGAACGAGGTTGGCTTAGTGCGGCCTCAAAGTTGGAGCGGGTACTGACATCTGAAGTCAACCAGCTGACTCAACAAGTGGTGACGTTACAGCAGGAGCTGGAATCAGCAACTACCGCAAAGTCCGTGCCTGCGATACGCACCATTTACGACGACCTGCTGGCCCTGGAAGAGGAATTTGGTGATTACATCATCGATCTCAAGAATAAGACGATTTCCGTCGTCACAGAGTCAATTATGCTGGAAGGCGTCTACCTAGGGACGTTTGAGATTCGGCTGGAAGTGGCAAATCCGAATTCAGGCACTCCATTTCACTACCAGGTGATCGCCCGCGATCCGCAGCCACCGATTACCAATGATTCGGTCACGCATCCGCACGTGCAGTTTGACATTGTCTGCGAAGGAGATGCTCGCGTGCCCATCAGACGCTCCCTGGAACAGGGACGGCTGATGGACTTTTTCGTGCTGGTGACTCGTCTGTTGCTCACTTACAACCCGGAAAGCCCCTATGTCGCTCTCAGCGACTGGCATAGTGCGGAATGCAGTGAATGTGCGGATGTCGTGACCTCAGATGAACAAGCCTATTGCACCAACTGCGAGAACCGGTTGTGCCTGCAATGTGCCAATCGCTGTGCCGACTGTAACACCTCATTTTGCCACGATTGCATGACCCGCTGTGAAGTCTGTCGCGATGACTGCTGTGAATCCTGTCTGAAAGAGTGTGGACTCTGTCGTTCCAGCTGTTGTTCAAATTGCCTCGATAATGAAGAAAGGTGCCCGATCTGTGAAACACAGGAAGATGAAGAAACATACGAACCGGACCAGGAAACCACGTCGCCGGAGACGGTCTCCCCTGCCGGCACTCCGCTTTAGTCCGACCGCCTGGGCCAAACTGCTGTTTTTGCGTGATTATGGTAATACGGAGGTCGGCGGCTTTGGAATCACGGCCCCGACGGATTTGCTACTGGTCCAGGACCTGCAACTGGTGAAACAGACCTGCTCGCTGGTCCATGTGGCCTTCGACGACGAGGCGGTCGCAAATTTCTTTGATGATCAGGTGGATGCCGGCCTCCGTCCGGAACAGTTTGGCCGGATCTGGATTCATACCCATCCGGGAGCCTGTCCGGAGCCCAGTCCAACTGATGAAGCGACCTTTGATCGTGTCTTCGGTCGTTCTGACTGGGCTGTGATGTTCATTCTGGCCCGGCAGGGGCGGTCCTATGCGCGTCTGCGGATGAATACCGGTCCCGCGTTTGCATGCGAGATTCCGGTCAGGCGGGATTACTCAGAGCCCTTTCCGGGCTGTGATCCCGAATGCTGGGAAGAGGAATATTTAACGAACGTACATCCCGAACAACACAAACCCGGCAGGTCGTTATTAGCATTGGGCGATTTTGACTGGGATGCGGACTGGTTTTTCGATGAACCTGATTTGGAAGGAGACTTGCTGTGACAAAGACAACAGTAGACCGTTTTCAGAGACAAAGTAGCCTGGTTCCCCCAGAGAGGCTTTCTCAAGTTTCGGCCACCGTCATCGGAGTAGGAGCCATCGGCCGGCAAGTAGCCTTGCAACTGGCGGCGATCGGGACACCGCGTATTCAACTTGTGGATTTCGATAAAGTCGAATTAACCAATATCACGACTCAAGGATATCGGACACAGGAGATGGGGCTGGCAAAAGTTGAAGCAACAGCGCAGTCGATCCGGGAACTCGATGATTCGATTCACGTGGAGACGATTCCAGATCGGTTTCGTCCGTCTGTGAATATCGGAGAGGCTATCTTCTGCTGTGTGGATTCCATATCTGCCCGTGCGGCAATCTGGCGATCTGCAGGTACGCACTGTGATTTCTGGTGTGATGGACGGATGCAGGGGGAAGTCATGCGTGTGCTCACGGTTTCAGAGCCGCTGAGCGCTAAGCAGTATGCAGAGACACTGTTTCCCCAACAGGAAGCTCATCAGGGCAACTGCACTGCCCAAGGCACCATCTACACAGCCAACATGGCGGCAGGATTGATGGTGCACAGCTTTGGACGTTGGCTGCGTGGTCTGGCGTGTAGCCGGGACATGATGCTGAACCTGCTTGCCATGGAACTGAATGCTGAATGATGACTTATTATTAATAACATTGCGTATTTTCAGTTCCGATAAACCTTCTATTAACTCCAACCAAAGGAAATCGCATGAAAAATGAACCAACTCCAAAATCCAACTCAGTAGCAGAAACACTCAGTCCTGCTGCCAGGGATTTCTCTCGTGTGATTGCAGCGGCACTTGTAAAGTGCTGGCAACAAGAACGTCAAGCCCAGACACCTGAAAGTGATAATATCAGTCATTCCAGCCTTCATCGTCCCTCGTATCGCCCATAGCTAGTTTAGAAATATCATTGCTAACGAGTTTGTTGTATGCATTATTGACTCCTCCAAATGGACGACAGGCTCTGCTGAAAAACTGGGTGCGTCTATCTGCCCCACGGCGATTGTCAGTCATGTCTGAATAATAGTAGAGAAGTTGATGAATGGTTCCGACAAAATCAAAATCATCTTCCCCAGACAAGACTGACAGCATTGGGGCTTTCAGGAGTGGAAGGCGTTCTTTAAGCAACAGCAAGGGAAAATCACCGAGATAATCCTGCTTCAAATAAATCATCTCATAAATCTTCCGTTCACTCTGATTCAACGGTGCTGGTAACGCATTCTGGAAGCAACGCATTTGCGCATGAATACAATTTCCGACATAGCGATAGGCCTTCCAGCCTAAATCCATCAGAGTCCAACGAACCATACCATTATTGAGTTTTCCAAAAGGACTCTTCCGCTTTGAAATCTGGGTTAGAAACGAGTTTTTGGGACCTGCAAACCAGTTATCAAATTCTTCCTGCGTATCGCCCATGTGCTCTTCTATTGCTGTCAGAATGCGATCTTCAATCCAGTGTTGGCATTCCGGATCACAGCGAACGGTATTCTGCTCGTTGTATAACGCTATTCGGACTAAGAATTCAATTCCCTCAGAATTAGTTAACTGCATGGGTGAAGTTTTTGCTGCTGCAAAAAAGCCATAGCTGATAGTCTCTTTCCGGTCCGGATTTTCGATGCCGCACTCTTTTGCCAGTAGTTTGCCTTCTGTTTGCAATCTATCAAGACTCCATGGGGCTTCTTCTCCGCCGTAGGCGACCCCGAGATACTCCGGTAGAACAGTTTTTCTTCCAGATGTCTCTCGTCCGGATCTTTTAACAGTCAAGTCTTGCGAGCTAGCGAAGTTTCTTTCTAAGTGATTATTGAGTTTCTTAATTCTCTGGAAAAAATGAAACATCAGGCGATAACTACTGCGTTCGGCTGCACTGAGATCCTGATTACGGTTCAGTATCGAAAGCCCACCTGCAAAGAGATTGGTAAGCAATAAATCGCTCCCGGTCATGGGAAGTAATCGCCGGACGGAATCCTTTCCCTTCAAGCAAAGAAACTTCAACTCAAAATCGTCTGGTAATTGATCGCTGATTTCATCTGCAGGTCGCCACCGGCAGATTAAGGCTGAGTCTGCAGCTTTATGTGCCTTCCGCAGAATGGGACATTCCAGATCCCAGTAATCGCAGTGTTCGATCCGAACCGTCCCATATTGATCGCTCAGTGTAGTTTTTCTGACCATCGTAGCTGTAACTCCATTAAATATAGCTGCTTAGGTGGATTTTGGTGCTAATGCACTTGCTGCCAACCGGCATCTGAGTCTTGTCGAAATATTTTTCGTACGGAAATCACTATGCCAGAGGAGACCCACATTTGGTGTGACGTCTGATCCCCCGCTTTAAGAACTCCATGAAGTAGGAGATCAACGATGTCAGAGAGACGAACTCTCAAAATCACGAGGGAAGAAATCACCAAGGCTTTTTCAACTGGGGAATGGGCCGATAAGTATCCACCGATTCTCACGGTCGACCAGGCAGCGGAACTCTTCAACGTTCCCAAGGCCACCATCTATCAGTGGAAATCAGAAGGCAAGCTGACGGACTCTGCTCAGCGGGTCGGCAAGCATCTGCGTTTTCTCCGTGATCGCTTGGTTCTCAAGCTGATGAGTAAAGGAGTATAGAAATTATGAATACGAAAATTAAAAACGTCAATACGAATAATGAACGTGTAGGTGAGGTTGCATCGATATTTAACCGGAATGGTGTTTGGTACATCAATATGCAAATTCGCGGTAAACAGATGCGCAAATCTCTGAAAACTTCAAATAAGAAGGAGGCGCGTGCCAGGGCACTCGCCCTGGAGCGCGAACTGTTAAAAGGAGACACAGTAAAAACTGTTGAATCCGAACCTGTTCTGATTACTGATGCGATAGAAGCACTCATTCAAAGTTGTAAAACGGAGGAGTTGCGTCCAAAAACCATCAGTAAATACAGGCAGGTACTGAAAGACGTTGCTGAGTTTGCTGAATCACGTAATCTCTACAAACTGGAGCAGCTTGACGTTCGATTTGTGGATGCTTACCGGCAATACCGGAAACAGAAGGGGGCAAAACCCAAGACGATCTATACCGAAGTGGGAGTGATCCGTCGCCTCTTACTCTTTGCCAAGACGCGTCGCATGCTCAACGAGGATCCGCTGGACGGTTTGAAGCTCACTGAACCCAAAACGGAACCGCAACCGTTCTGGAACTGGGACGAGTTAGAACTGATCCTTGAGTCCAGTTCCAAGGTTCATCGGCCAGTATTTACTTTTCTGGCGGAAACCGGATTACGGATCGGGGAACTGCGATGGCTGACCTGGGACGATGTTGACCTGAAGCAGGGACTGATACATATCCGGCCGAAGGACAACTGGACGACGAAGACCGGGAATGTACGCTCGATCCCGATCTCTGATCGTGCTCGCGGGGTTCTACAGAAACAGCCCCGGCACAGTCGCTGGGTCTTTACGGCCAGGGCGTCCCCCAAATATCCCCAGGGGGATCATCAGGTCTCTGAACGCAGGCTGCTGGAGTCACTCAAACGAACTCTGAAAAAGCTGAAGCTGAAAGGCCACCTGCATACGTTCCGTCACAGCTTTATTTCGCGGGCCATTGTGCAGGGCATCCCTGAAGCGATCATCCGTACTTGGGTGGGGCATGTCGATCATAAGACACTGCAACACTACACGCATATCGCCAATCGGGAGTCGCAAGCTGCGATGCGGAGATTGAATCGGCCGGACGCGTAGTTGTCTGGCATAGAGAGTTTTCGAACGAGGTGGTGACCTGCTCACACCGTTCTAAATAAAAAAGCCGGGGCTCTGGAAGTCCCAGAGTCTCCGGCTGGTTTTTAAATTGTGGCCTGATGGATCAGGCCTGTTTGTACGACAGCAATGTCAAATCTTTTTTCGACAGGAGGGTTCATAATGAACCGGTTTTCTAATCAGCACAAATCTAGCACAAAATCAGAATCTTCAATTCCGGTTGATCGTTTGGTCCTACAAAAAAAAGGTCAAAAGCGGTCATGTACAAAAAGGAGCGGAGAGAGGGGGATTCGAACCCCCGGTACCTTGCGGCACACCGGTTTTCGAGACCGGCACATTCGGCCACTCTGTCACCTCTCCGGGTCGCGGTTTCAACGACGAAATGAATTTTCATCCACAGCATATAGCCAACACTGCTCAGCGTCAAATTCCAATCAGGGCCGACTTTGCTTTTCCTGAAAGACAAGCCGATTCGGAAAATCGTTCACCTCAGAAACAGCCTGTCTGCCCACTTTCTGCCGGTTTTTACCGTATGAGAAACAGGGATGTCTGCGTTACTGGTACGGGCAGGAGAACCGTTCGAGCGGATGAACAGTTCCAAATATCAACGATTCCCTGCATCTTTCTTGCAGACTCCCTAACGTCGGGATATGCTGGTATTCATAGTGATTTTCTGTAAAGAAAGGTTCCCTTTCAGCTTGGAAAAAACATCTCTCACAGAAAATTACTATCTGACAGCGAACATTTGGTAAATGAAGTAGGTATGATGTATGCCGAGGTACGCCCATTCTGTGGGGTGCTTTCGCCAGGCGTGATTACACAGGTATCGAATCCTCTCTTTCACGGCCTCGGTGCATCCGTTCATTAGCGATGGAACTTAGAATATGCGTCTTTTCCATTTTGTTTCAATCGTAAGTCTCTTTACGATTCTGACTTTCGCGTCCTCTCTCCCCGCAGAAGAACAATATCTGGAATTTGTGCAGGGACTCCGAGATAAAAACTATCACGATACCGCCCTCGAATATCTGGATCAGATCGAAGCTGCCAAGGACACTCCTAAAGAGGTCCGTGAGCTGATTCCTTTCGAGCGGGCGATGACGTTAATGCTGTTCTCGCGGACTCAGAACCTGCCTGAGAAGCAGGATGAAATCCTGAATATGGCTTTGGCGCAACTGGAATTATTCACCAAGCAGAGCCCGAACCACCCTAAGGCAGGTACCGCCAATACCGAACGGGGAAAGATCATTCTGGAAAAGGCGGAAGTCGAAGTTCGCAAAGCCGAGTCGCCGTCTGAGCAGAACAACAAAAAAGCCCACCAGGAGGCCGCCCGCAAGCTGGTGGCGCAGGCCCGGAGCATTTTCCAGAAAGCTTATAACCAGCACGAAAAGACCTGGAAATCATACCCCGCGACCTTTATAGATAAGCAGAAAGAGCCGGAAAAATTTGCGGCGCGGGCCAAAGCCGAAATTCAATTCATGAGTGCCCAGCTGGACCTGGCACAATGCACCTACGAAGAAGCACAGACCTATGATCCCGGCAGTGCCGACTTTAATCGACTGCTGAAAAAGGCCTCAGAAGAGTACGCCAAGATTCACGAACGATACCGCAGCCAGGTGGGCGGGTTGTATGCCCGCATGTGGCAGGGAAAGTGTTTTGAAGAGCAGGGCGAACTGGGCCGGGCGCTGGGGATTTATGATGAAATGCTGTCGCACCCCGGAAAATCACCGGCCCTGAGGCAGCTGACCGATAACGTTCTGCAGTTCCGTCTGATCTGTCTGAATGATGACAAGCGGAAAGACTATCAGCTGGTCATCAATGAAGCGGAACAGTGGCTCAGAGAAAATCGTTCACGCAGACGAACCGCGATCGGCCAGGGAATCACCTGGGAGCTGGCCCGGGCAGAAGAGATGCTGGCCAATCAGGAAGGCACCCCCAAAGCGGACCAGGAACGGATTCTGCGTCAGGCATTGACCAATGCCCGGTTCGTGAATGCATTCCGGGGGAAATATCGTGATGTCTCCCGCCTGATGGTGGGACGCATCAACGCCAAGCTGCAGGGGGGGGCAGGCGGCGATCCGCAGGATTTCGCAACCGCTTACGGCCTGGGGCAGGATCGCATCAAACAGACAAAAGCCCTCAAAGATAAAGTGGCTGCAGCGAAGAACCCAGCAGACAAGAAGAAAGCCCAGGTCGAGCTCAAACAGTTCATGGAAGAGACAGCCCGCATCCTGAAGCTGGCTCTGAAACTGTCTGACCGTAAAACGGACCCCAAAGAACTGGATCATGCCCGGTTCCTGCTCTGCTATACCTACTATAACCTGCGACGCAGTTATGAATGTGCCGTGCTGGGTGAATTCATCGCCAATTACCATGATAAAGAGAGTTCTCAGGTCGCTTTGGACGCAGCCTATCTGGCACTGGCGGGTTACCTGCAGGCCTACAACGATGCGCCGAAGGATCAACGCTACGTTGACAATCAGCATATGGAGAGCATCTGTAACCTGATTACAGAAAAATGGCCTCAGAGCGACCGCGCCAATGACGCCAAGATTCAGCTGGGGAATATCTACAGCCAGACTGAACGTCCGGTGGAAGCTGCGAAATGGTATTCCAAGGTTCCTTCCTCAGCTCCACAATATGTTGACGCCCAAATCAGAGCCGGTCAGGCTTACTGGAACAGCTATCTGACGGCCCTGTCCCGCCGTTCCGAGACGAAACCTGCCAACATCAATGAGTGGGCCAAGCTGGCTGAAAAACATTTGCGGACCGGGATTGCTGCGACTGAGAAAAAGGTTCCGCCCACAGCAGCGGCTCCTGAAAACCTGACCGCTGCGAAGACTTCTCTGGCCCAGATCGCATTAGACAACGGCAAATACCAGGAAGCGATCGATATCCTGAGTAAAGATCCACACTCAGTGCTGAAAGCCATTCATGTCGCGAAAGGCAAAAAACGTCCCGCCAAAGGGGTACAAAGTGCTGAATTTGCGAATCTGGTTTACCAGTTACAGCTGCGTGCCTATATCGGCCTGCAGCAGATTGATCTGGCACGCAAAGCGATGCAACAGCTGGAAGAGTCTGCCTCCGGTTCGGGTGGTGAGGCGATTACCGACATGTATCGGCAGCTGGGTATAAAGATCACTGAAGAGATCGAACGACTGAAAGCGGCTGGCGACGCCAAGCGACTGGCCGATGTCCGTAAATCTCTGGAAACCTTTCTGAACGACATCTTTAAGCGGAAAGATCAGACCTATGGTTCACTGGTCTGGATCGGAGAAACTTATTACGGCATGGGGCTGGGGGCCAGCGAGGATCCGGCAACCGCCCGCAAATACTTTGATCAAGCAGCTGCCGCCTTCGGAGAAATCATGAAACGCCAGGCAGCCACGGGCGATTTCATTCCCGGCAACTTCGAAGTTGGCATTACTCTGCGACTGGTCAACTGCAAACGGGAACAGGATGAATTTGAAGAAGCCCTGAAGCTGATCACACCAGTGCTGAAGGAAAAAGACAAGTCTCCCGAAGTCCAGTTTGAAGCTGCAACCATTCTGCAGGACTGGGCGGAAAGCGGCCAGGGAGATTCAAATAAAAAGTTCCTGCAGGCCATCAATGGGATGGAGCTCGAAAATGGAGCCGTAATTCGTGGCTGGGCCTACCTGGCACGGTTGCTCTCGAGTTCGATGGCGTCTTCGGGTCGTGATGATCTGAAGAAGATGTACTATGACGCCCAGTACAACAGTATCGACACACGTCGGAAATACGGGATCGCCAGCAATGACACCTCTCAGCTGGAAATGGCGAAATCGGAAGCGAATGTCTTTGCCCAGATCAGCGTTGATTTACCCGATGAAGTGTGGGAGCGATTCAATCAGCTTTATCGACAGACTCAGACAGATCTGGGAGAAGATCCCCAGGATCTGGAACGTCGTAAAGCGGTTACTGCAGCGGTTGCCAGCAATGACGCAGCACAACTTCAGGAAGCCTCCCCGGCAAATACACAACAGCAGGTGGCCCAACAGCCCGAGACGAAAGAAGCCAAAGGAGGCTCAAGTACCATCCTGTTCCTGGGACTGATTGTGCTGGGAATCGGTGGTGCCGTAGCGTTCTTCTTCTTTAGCATGAAAGGCAAAAAGTCACGTCCCTCATACCAGTTTGCGACCAGCAGCGGTTCTGCTTCGACGGAGATCAACATTGCTCCCCCTCCTGCGACTCCCAAATCGAGTCCTGCGAAACCGGAGAAGGCTGCTCGACCAGCCCCTTCTATCGACAAGCCTCAGACCAAAAAAGCGGCACCTGAGAAAACAGCCAGCAGGGACAAAACTTCTTCCAGCAGTTCCGGTAAGGAAAAACGGAAGCTGACTCCGGAACAGATCGCAGCCCGCAAAGCCAAGCTGGCGCAAATGTCGCCCGAGGAACTGGCTGCCCGGAAAGCAGCAGTCGCCAAGAAAAAAGCAGCCCAGGCAAAACAACAGAAAAAATCAAAACCAAATCCGGACAGTGAATCGCAGGACAGTTAACCTGAGATCACGATTCGATGCCGGTCAATCAGTTAGATCAGACAATCCGAGAAAAGTCATTTAATATCGTTGAGGAGTAATCAACACATGAAACGTTCCATCTGTTTCAGTTTGATGTCGCTGGCAGGTTTACTGCTCCTGGCTACCACGTCTGCGAACGCCGCGGATACCGTTTACACTTATACTGGCAGTCCCCAACTGGGTGATGTCGGTGGTTATACCAAGACGGAACTGTCACTAAAGCGCGGTTCGAAGACCGAAAAGATTCCGGCAAACGATATTGAACGCGTTCGCTGGGATGGAGAACCTCCCCAACTGAATATCGCACGCAACCAGGAACAGAATGGCAATTATACCGCTGCCCTGGAAGAGTATAAAAAAGCACAAGCGGGCGCCAGCGAGAACCTGAAAAAAGACCTGCTGTTCATGATTGCCCGGGCCAACCTGAAAAAAGCACAGTCGAATCCTGCAGAGCTGGATGCCGCGATCAAAATGCTCGACGATTTCATCAAAGGCAATCCGGATCATTTTCGCTACTACCCGGCAGAAAAACTTCTGGGCGAAGCCTATCTGGCCAAGAAAGACTTCGTGAATGCGAATTCCGCCTTTGGTAAGGTCGAGCGATCCCCCTGGAAAAACTACCAGATGGATGCCAAAAACATGAAAGCTCGTGTACTACTTGCCCAGGGTAATACGAAAGGTGCTCTGGACGCCTTCAATGCCGTGGCCAAAATGGATGGAAAAACAGAAGGGGAACTGGCCAGCAAGCGGGCCGCTCAACTGGGTAGTGCTCTATGCCTGGAAAAAGAGGGAAAACCACAGGAAGCGATCAAACTGCTGGATGACATGATCAAAAATGTCAGTTCACAACAGAAGGCTCTGCTGGCAGAAGCTTATATCAAAAAGGGTGACTGCTATCAGGCCATGGGGGAATCCAAAGAGGCTTTAATTGCTTATCTGCACGTTGACGTGCTGTTCCCTTCAGAGCCTGCCCTGCACGCCGAAGCACTGTATCACCTCTCCAATCTCTGGGGGAAAGTACAGCAACAGGAACGGGGAGCCGAGGCACGAGCCGTCTTGAAACAGCAGTATCCAGAGAGTGAATGGGCACAAAAGGCCTCAGGAAGCTAATATTCGTTACGAATGTCAGTTTGCTGGCAAGAATCGGCATGTCTACCCTTTACAAGCCAATTTTGGCCAATAAATAATGACAACCACAAACATTTACGACTTCCAGATACAATTACGAAATATCCACGATTAACACTCCTTTCAGTAGACCGGAGACCACAACGATGATGATGGGGAATTCCTTGGAACGGAATCAGACTTCAATGGCTTACCGCAGCCTGAGTATATTCTTACTGTTAGCCGTCCTGTTGACTCCGCTGGGACTGACTGCCCGCAGCTTTGCTTACCAGGATGAAGCTGCCCCGGCAGCCGGTGAAGCCCCGGCCGCTGGAGAGGCCCCTGCGGCCGGTGGTGAAGCACCTGCAGCTGGTGGTGGCGAAGCTCCTGCAGGCGGCGGTGCAGAACCTGCCGCTCCTGCCGGTAACGGTGCGGCCCCTGCCGCTGCGTCGGAAAGCTTCCTGTCGTGGATGATTCGTGCCTCCGGCTTTTTCGGCTTTATCCTGCTGCTGTTGTCGTTCCTGATGGTTGCCCTGATCATGGCCAATGTACTTTCCATTCGTCGCGACAACCTGATGCCTCCGGATCTGATTGGTGCTTTCGAAGAAAAACTCAATAACAAAGACTACCAGGGAGCCTTTGAGCTGGCTAAAAGCGACGACTCCTTTGTCGCACGCGTCCTGGCTGCCGGTCTGAGCAAACTGAATCAGGGATATTCAGAAGCCATCGAAGGCATGCAGGAAGTCGGCGAAGACGAAAATATGGCCATGGAGCACAAACTGAGCTATCTGGCTCTGATCGGTGCGATCGCTCCGATGATCGGTCTGATGGGTACTGTGTATGGTATGATTTTGAGCTTCCAGACCATCGCCAGTTCTGCGACTTCTCCCAAACCTTCCGAACTGGCTGACGGTATTTCCACCGCGCTGTTCACAACACTGGAAGGTTTGACCGTTGCAATTCCCGCCATGATCTTCTACAGCCTGCTGCGGAACCGGGTCGCCCGTTTCTCTCTGGAAGTCGGCATGATCAGCGAGAGCCTGATGAATCGTTTCTCTTCCAGCAGTAAATAAACCGTGAATTTCCAGCAGAGTCACTGCTCAACAGTTGAGCCAGTGACTCTGACGGAGAAAAGAGTCAACCAATGAAAATCAAATCCAAAAAGCCGGCTGTCGCTGATGTCGATATGACACCGATGATTGACATCGTCTTTCAGCTGATTGCATTCTTCATGGTGATTACCAACTTCGAGCAGATCCAGGCTGACGAGCGGGTCAAACTCCCGTCTGATTCCCTGGCCAAGCCTCCTGAAGTCAAAGCGGCTGATGAACTGGTTCTAAATATCGGATTCATGCGTAATAAAGAGGGCGAAATTACTGACCCGCAGGCTTATATCTTCTACACAGGCGAAGATATTCCCGTGTTGAAATTTGGCCCCAAGTTCGAACAGGAAGCCCGTATTTACAAACAGAAGAACCAGGACCCCAAGGATGTGCCCGTCATTCTGCGGGCCGACGCGCTGGTGAAAACCGGATTGATCCAGGACCTGATCAAGCTGGCCCAGGAAAACGGCTTTACCAAGTTTGCCTTTAAGGCGACACAGAAGATTCAATAACGACAGCGTGCCAGCGAACGCATTTGTTGTTTGCTTTCGAGGCACAGAGAAGATACTGATTTTAAATAACAGGAACAGGTTCCTATGAAGTTACGCAGCTCCGGCCGGGAAGCAGAAAAGATCGAGCCCCAGATGGCACCGATGATCGATGTGGTGTTCCAGCTGTTGATCTTCTTCATGTTGACGCTGAATATTGTGGAACCCGAAGGGGATTTCAACGTCAATATGCCGATCACGGACAGTTCAACTCCCGCTGAAGACCCGAAGCTTTTCCCGGATATCAAAGTTCGGATGATCGCCAATGAGGATGGATCACTGAATACGATTCGCCTGGGTCAGGTCAATCTGGGGAACGGGCCGAACGTTTTTGCCGGGCTCAACCATGAAATTCTGAAGATCATCGGCAAGCCGGGCAACCCGATCACGAAGGATATGGAAGTCGAAATTGAAGCCGACTACAACCTGCATTACGAATACACCCTGAAAGCGGTCAGTGCCTGCACAGGCCGGCTCGATTCTTCAGGAAAGCACATTATTCGCTATATTGAAAAAATCAAATTTGCGCCTCCCGTGGGTGGTCCTACCGCCGGCGGTTAAGCGTTGAAATAACCCGGAAAATGCTTACAGAAACTGAGATCTGTGAGCATTTTTTCATTTGAGCAGAATCTGTTTTTTTCTGACACCAATGTTCAAACGATCCAGGCGCTGAAATTCGTTGCAGAATCAACTGTAACCGATTCTTTTTTAGTAGCAGGTGATCTGGGCATTGGCTATAGTGTACGATCATCCTTCACCCCTCATGCAGGGGCAGAAGGTTTTTAATAACAGCTTGGTATATTCCGGTTTACCTGCCGGAAACAAGCTGCAGCATGTTGTGTGTTTGGGAGATCACACAATGATTTTGTTGCCTCGGTATCTGTTACCGGGATGCCTGTTGCGAACCAGTTTAGGTTTAACCGATTTCATGAAGGAAATGACGAGGTCCTGCATTGAAAAAATCAGTCCCAACCGGCCCATTCACGAACAGATTATACCCCCCGGCAAAGTGATCTGGTATCAGATTCCTTCACCCGGATGCGTACCTCAGATATGCTGAATGACTTCATTTCGAATTCTTTCAGCAGCACTGAAAACCGACTCAAAATCATTCCCAAACTCTCTGGATGTCTTACACCCGTTTCAGAGTTCAGGAATGTTTCTGAATCCGATCCCTGCCTGGCGTACAGGTTTGGGGATCTGGCATGTAATGAGTGTCAGCGTGCAGGAGTAAAAGGGAACAACTAACTAGAAGTTTGCCTTAGACCTGAAGTGACTCAATTGCAATGTTGTTAATCAGTATCCGTGTGCTCTACGCCTTTGTCTGTGCGGGAGCCATCGCGACGTATGTCAGCTCAAACCCGCCAAGCCCCGTTGATCAGTATCCATTGATCGCGTTTGTACTGCTGATGATGTTAACCCAGGGCGTAACCTGCCTGGATCTGCTCATTCGCCACAAACGTATCGAAGTGATGTCTGCTGTCTATTTCGGTCTGCTGGTCGGTGTTTTATTGAGCTACCTGTTAATCCAGGCCCTGAGCCCGGTGATTCAAGATAACCCCTGGGAAGAAGGGGTCGCCATGATTTCGACTCTGACACTTCCCTATCTGTGTATCTCGTTTCTGTTACAGACCAAGGACGATTTCCGTTTTATCGTGCCTTATGTCGAATTCTCCCGGGAACTCAAGGGAGGACGCCCCCTCGTGCTGGACAGCAGCGCCCTGATTGACGGGCGGATTGCCGATGTCGTGGAGACGAAAATCCTGGATTCGGAGATGGTCGTGCCCGACTTCATTCTGAAGGAGGTTCAGGATATCGCCGACAGCAGCGATAAGGTCAGACGCGTCCGTGGCCGCCGCGGCCTGGATATCCTGTCTGCTTTACAGAATAACCCCAACGTCGATATTTCGATGTATGAAGCCAAGGAAACGGAGAAGGAAAAAGGCCTGACCGTCGATCAGCGGCTGGTTGTGGCAGCGAAAAAACTGGGGGGCAAAGTTGTGACCAACGACTTCAACCTCAACAAGGTCGCCAGCGTGCAGGGCGTCGACGTCATCAACCTGAATGATGTCGCCAACTCCCTGAAGCCACGTTACCTGCCCGGCGAACATATCCAGCTGAAGATCATCAAAGAAGGGGAATCTCAGGGACAGGGTGTCGGTTATCTGGACGATGGAACCATGGTCGTCTGCGAGCAGGCCAACCATCTGGTGGGCCGTGATGTGGATGCTGTCGTAACCAGTGTGCTGCAGAGTAGTGCCGGCCGCATGATCTTCGGTCGTGTCACCGAGAGCCGATAAAGACATTCACAGCGGATTGCTGATATGAATGAACGCAAAACCAACCGTATCGGAATTGCCGTTGTAGAACACCAGCGGCAGTTCCTGATCGGTGTTCGCGATGCTTCCTCAACTCTGGCAGGCTATCATGAATTCCCGGGAGGAAAATGTGAGCCCGGGGAAGCTTCGGATATTTGTGCTGCCAGAGAATGCAGGGAAGAGACCGGCCTGGACGTCCAACCTCTCAAAGAGCTGCTCTACATCGAGCATGCTTACGAACATGCCGATGTGTTACTGCATTTCTGGCTGTGCGCGCCGATACAACCTGCCCCTGATCGGGATGCACAGAACCTGCAGGGGTTTTGCTGGATTCCTGCCAGTGAGCTTTCTGGTTTGAAATTCCCCGAGGCCAACGCCCCGCTCATCGACCTGCTGATCGACACTTATGTCGGCAGTTGACTACTACGAAATCGATCGTTTCCACGTCAAATCAGGCCTGCCTGAACTATTTGACAAAGCTGTCCCGTGGCCTAGACTTCAGAGACGTTTTTAAACACCTCCATGGATTTTTCCCTGAACTGAAGCGGGCTGGAACAGAATGGGCTACTCAATCACTCAGACTCAACCGAGTGACGATCAGGAAGAACTGATTTCCCTGATTAATCGGAATTTTGATAAAAATGATTCCCAGTGGTTTAACTGGTCTCATCGTCAGAATCCATTTGGGGAAAACTACTGCTGGCTGGCCCGGGAAGAAGCCGCAGGGAAGCTGATCGGTTCAACTGGCCTTCTAAGCCGCCGCATGAATTATGATGGTGAACCTTTCAACGTCGGCCAGGCTGAAGCAATCAACATCGATCCGGAACATCGATCCGCCCAGGCAGCGATCAAGTTACAGCGTGCGCTGGTATCCCATCTGCCCGAAACTGACTTCAAATTTGTTTACGGAATGACAGAAACAGCAGCTGCGGTTTTTCAACGCTGCCGTTACAAAAAAATCGGGACGTTCCAGCACTGGGTTAAACCTCTGCGAAGTGAGTATAAATTCAAAGAAAAATTCTCGAATCCCATCCTCAGAAGAGGCGCAGCTGCATGTGTCGACCTGGGTCTGCGTCTCTACTCACTGGAATCGAGAACGTTCCTCTCTCATCGCCTCAAAACCAATTTTGACGCCCCCTTTGATGAACGATTTCATCAGCTCTTTAAAGAGTATTCCCACAATCTCGTCATGGTGGAACGCACGCGTGAATTTCTGGAATGGCGATTCTGTCAGGAGCCTACGTCCCGCTTCCAGATCATGACCCTGGAAAATCGGGACCAGAAACTGCTGGGCTACCTGGTTTATGTACTGGGAGAAACTGGTCGGAACGGAGATCATGCAGCAGGCATTCAGGACTTCTTCTATCGTGACCAGGCCGCTCTGAAACAGATGCTGGCTGCATTCTCTCAACACTGTCGCCAGATCGGCATGGATACGATCGTCATGAATTATTTCGGGCGGAAAGAGATTGGGGATCTGTTATCGCGTTTCGGCTTCTTTGAACGAAAGTCGCCGATCCAGGTTTTTGTGCATCAGAATCCCCAGTTCTCAGACTTCCAGCTGGATACCGTTCTGGATGCCGATCACTGGCACCTGACTAACGCGGAACTGCTGTCTTAAACACAGTCGGGCTGTATTTCTCATCTCTGATATTGCGCACTGTTATTGCGCGCTACTATTTCGGCGTCGCTGCTCCCGCGCCCGCATTTCAGCCGCCCCTGCGGAGTTCGTATGCTGCTCCGCGGTCGCCAGTGTAGGTAGTCCATAGCCAAAACCTTTGAGTCCATTGAACCAGAGCTGATCTCCACTGAAGGGATCCAGACAATAGGTATAACCATCAATGGAAACAAACAGCTGCCCATCATCTACCAGCACTGCGACGTAGCTGGAACGTCCCTTGGGAGCTTTCCAGCTCCAGATCAGTGCCCCGGTATCCCGATCCATGGCAAGCACACGCGAATTAAAACCGAGGAACAGCAGGTCTGTTATCTGATAAGAGTCGGCTCGACGTGGTCGCTGATCAGAGAATGCATTATCATCCAGAAAACCGCCACTCATGGGAACCTTTCCTGGCAGAGACTTGAAACAGGTTTGACTTCCAACCCGATGTTGTTGCCGAACCCGATCTGATAACGGATTAGTTGATGGGGCGGATCACGGGTTTTGCTGCCGTTTTCTCTTTATCCAGTTTTCCGGGACCCAATGCAGGATCGATGGCGACTGCGCGTTCAAAGTCTTCTGCTGCCAGTTTATGCTTCCCCTGTTTCTTGTACGATTCGGATCGCATCAGGTACGCTTTGGCAACAACTTCATCAATGCGTCTGGCACGTTCAAAATCACGCAGGGCGTGTTCGATATCGCCGCGTTGCATGAACGCATCTCCGCGTACGGAATACGCTTCCGGATTCGGCTGAATCTTGATGGAACGCGAACACTCCTGAATACAGCGATCCAATTTGTTTTCTTCCAGATACAGGGCTCCGCGGATCAGATAGCCACGTCCGGTTTCCGGGGTCAGTTCGACGAGTTTGGCGTAATCCTTCATGGCGGATTCACGCTCATCAGAAGCCAGGTAAAACTGAGCCCGTTCCAGGATCAGATCTGTATTTTCCGGGTCCTTTACCAACCGATCATTGATCGCAGCCAGCTGCTGCAGCCAGATTAGTTTCTTTTTGTCGGCTTCTGCTTTTGTCTTATCGCCAGAAGTCTCGTAAGCCCGCATTCGCTGCCGGTAAAATTTCAGATTTTGAGGACTGAGCTCAATTGCTTTCGAGAAGTCGGCAATTGCTTTGTCGAACTTCTTCTGCTTCGTCCAGGCCAGACCCCGGTTATCATAGGCATTCAGATACTTGGGGTTTTCCTTCAAAACCTTGTCGAGGATCTGAATCGCCTGATCGGTCTCTCCCAGATTCATCAGAGTGAATCCCAGATTATTCATGGCATCCAGGCTGTCCGGTTTAATCTTCAGGACCTGCTCAAAATCGGCGCGGGCTTCCTTGAGCTTCCCGGAGGTTGCGTAGAGTAACCCCCGGTTGTTGTAAGCATTATGACTGTCAGGTTTGAGTTCGATGGCTTTGGTGAAATCGTTGAGTGCCAGCTGTCCGCCCCCACGCGTCATAAAGAACAGGGCGCGCGTGTAATAGTATTGAGCGACCTTGGGATCCATGTCGACAGCTTTTGTCAAATCGACGATCGCATTCGCATCCTGTTTCAGATCAGCCCAGGCACTGCCTCGATGAAAGAAATATTTCGATTCCCGCGGATTCAGGGTAATCGCCGAGCTGAGAACCTGAGTCGCGTCAGAGAGTTTCCCCTGCTTGATCAGCGCCCGCGCCTGCAGGAACAGTTCTTCCGCCTTCTTCTGAGCTGCCTGATCCACGTCAACCTGCTGCTGAGCAGGTGCTGCGGTGGTGGGTGTCTGCGTTGCCTTGGAACCAACCTCGGTTTTTACCGGTGCCGCAGCCTGCTGTGGGGGCTGCTTAGTCTCAGCCGCCTGTGACTTTTCCGACTTAACTGCTTTCTGTGCAGCCGGTTGCGTCTCGGCCCCACACCCACTGACCAGGTAGAAACAGACCAGCATCCCTGCAATCTGACGCTTCATTTTTCCTATCACCTACTATGTGTATCCGTACCTGTTGCATAAAATGCAATTAATTCACCGAAGGCTTGTAAATCGACATCAAAAATCTGTCAATCCCAATTGATTTTCCCTCGTTTTCATGAATGGACGTCACGCGGGGGATCTTTTACAATCCGGGGACCAGAGGTCCTGTTCGAACTTTGATTTAACCTTAAAGGAACCTGTCACTTGCAGTTACCACGTAACCCCACTAGAGAAGTGAAAATTGGCACAGCTGTCATTGGCAATGCACATCCAATTGCCGTCCAGAGTATGACAGCAACCAAGACCAGCAACATCGACGCGACCGTTGCCCAGATTCACTCGCTGGAACAGGCCGGGGCTGATATCGTGCGGGTGGCTGTGGATAATCGTCGAGAAGCAGCGGCCCTGATCGAAATCCGCAAACAGACCACGGTGCCACTCAGCGTGGACCTGCAGGAAAACTATCGTCTGGCGGAAGTGATCGCCCCCTATGTCAGTAAACTCCGCTATAACCCGGGGCACCTCTATCACCATGAACCGGAAAAACCCTGGCAGGAAAAAGTCCGTTTTATTGCGGAAATCGCCCGCGACAACGACTGTGCCCTCCGCGTCGGAGTGAATTGTGGCTCGGTCGATCCGGCGAAACTGGAAAAGTACGATCCCGCCGATTCCATCTCGCCGATGCTGGAAAGTGCCTTGGACCACTGTGCGTTTCTGGAATCGATCGACTTCACGCGGTTCTGCGTCTCTCTGAAAGATTCGGACCCTGCTAAAGTCATTGAGGTCAATACCCGCTTTGCCGCACAACGTCCTGACATTCCCCTTCATCTGGGTGTGACAGAAGCCGGCATGCCCCCGGATGGGATCATTAAAACCCGCATGGCTTTCGAACAGCTGGTGAGCAAAGGCATCGGCGATACGATTCGCGTGTCGCTCACGGTGCCCAATGATCGCAAGGGTGAAGAAATCGAAGCCGGGCGGGCCATTCTGAAAGACATCGCCGAGGGGCGGGTGCGGACGGTGGTCGACTTCGAGCAGAAAGGACTCAACATTATCAGCTGCCCCAGCTGTTCCCGGGTCGAGAATGAAGTCTTTGTGGATCTGGCGGCTGATGTCAAAAAGATGACCGAATACGCCAAAGATCATAAGCTCACGATCGCCGTGATGGGTTGCCGGGTAAATGGGCCGGGTGAAACTGACGATGCCGATCTGGGTCTCTGGTGCGGCCCCAACTATGTGAATCTCAAAAAAGGGAGTGAATCTCTGGGACGCTACTCTTATGATGAGATCCTGCCCAGGCTCAAAAGCGAACTGGATGCCCTGATTGACCAACAGGCTGCACAGATTTAAACTCCGGGCTCGCCGCGCGCTTCTCTGACTTTTCCAATCTTACTTTTCGGAAGGCATGAAATTCTATCATGGCCAATTCAAATTCTTCGAGTGACCTGACAACCGCAACGATCCTGATCTTCGGAGCCTCGGGCGATTTGACCGCCCGCAAGCTGATCCCGGCTCTTTATGATCTATGGAGTGAAGGTTATCTGTGTGAAGAGCTCCCGATTATCGGGCTGGCCCGTCGCTCCAAAACCGATGAAGAGTTCCGCAACGAGCAGCGCGATACCGTCTCACAGTTCACACGCACCGGCACGGTCACAGATGAAAAATGGGCTCAGTTTTCTAAACGACTGTATTACCGTGAGGTAGATATCACAGACGAAAGCGATCATGCCCACCTCAAAGAGACCATCGAAGCTGTCGAACGGGAAACACTGGGAGATACGATTTCCAAACGCGTGGCCTACCTGGCAACAGCGCCCTCGCTGTTCTATCCCTCCGTGCAGGCATTATCGCGGGCGAAGATGATTCCCCGTAATACTGACGAAGAGTGGCTGCGGGTGGTCATTGAAAAACCTTTCGGACACGATCTGGAATCAGCTCAGGAGTTGAGTACCCAGCTAAGTGAACTGCTCAGTGAAGATCAGATTTATCGCATCGACCATTATCTGGGAAAAGAAACCGTTCAGAATATTCTGCTCTTCCGATTAAGTAACTCCATTTTTGAACCCCTGCTCAACCGAAATCACGTCGATCACGTTCAGATTACCGTGGCCGAGTCACAGGGGATCGAACACGGGCGGGGCGGCTATTACGATCGCTCGGGAGCCCTGCGGGATGTGTTACAGAATCATGTGTTGCAGCTGCTCTGCCTGATCGCCATGGAGCCGCCGGCCCTGTTCAGCGGCGAAGAGATCCGCGATGAAAAACTCAAAGTCCTGAAAACCCTGGCCCCCGGATCGAAAGGCCCGATTTCCGACTGGGCAATCGCCGGTCAGTACACCGCCGGCCAATCCTTTGGTCAGGCAGTCCCCGGCTATCGCGAAGAAGAGCGTGTGCCCGCAGACTCACGCCGGGAAACTTTTGTGGCGATGGAAGTCATGGTAGAAAACTGGCGCTGGGAAGGCGTCCCCTTCTACCTCCGCACTGGTAAACGGCTCCCGGAGCGGGTCAGCGAGATTGCCATCCAATTCAAACACCCGCCGATGAATCTGTTTACGACCGTCGAATGTGATGGAGATATCTGCTCGCTGGTAGAGCGTAAGCCGAACGAACTGATCTTCCGTATTCAGCCCAAAGAGTCGATCTCCATGAAGTTTTCGACCAAACGCCCCGGAATGCAGTACCAGATTCAGCCGGTCACGATGGACTTCGCTTTTGAAGATGCCTATCACAAAAGCCTGCCTGAAGCGTATGAGCGTCTGCTGATGGATGTGCTGCGAGGCGATTCCACGCTGTTTACCCGCAGTGATGAACTGGAAGCAGCCTGGAAATTCGTGACCCCGGTACTCGATGAATGGGAAAAGAGTGCTCATACTCCCGAGCCTTATTATGCAGGCACCTGGGGTCCTTCGGGGGCAACCAACCTGCTCAGCAAATCCGGACGGCACTGGCGGACTCCTACCAGCAGTCAAAAAGAATAAGCCTTATCCGGGCTCGTCGGGGGAATCGCTCTGTTGCTGGTCTGGTGTTTGCTGCAGCCGCTGTTTGAGAACCTCTAACGGCTTCGATACGATCAGGAACAGAACCACTCCCAGAATTGCCCCTAACGTATCGGCAGTCCAGTCTTTCACGCTCGGTTCCCGCTGCAGAACCGGGATTCCCTGGAGCAACTCATCTACAATGCCAAACAGACTGACGCCTGCTACAATCAGCAGCAGGCGTTTGAATGTCAGTCGATCCCATTTCAGCGAGAGCCACCAGGTCAGGATAAACGCCAGTCCTGCGTAAGCGATGAAATGCAGCGGCACATCGGTTCCCTGGGGAATCGTTCCTTTTTTCAAAGGAACATGAGTCGCTGTAAACAGTACGATCCAGTACAGGATCAGCAACGTGCGAATCAAAAGTTGATATCGATGCATAACATCCCTGTGATCTCGAGTGTCAACTGATACCAGAATACCTTCAGACAGCTGCCCCTGAATTGGAATTAAACCGGGTAAGGGGTTTCCAGCCGTGCTTCCGGATGCGCTTCCAGATAACTGGCGATCCGCTCTTTGCGGGAAAGTGCTTCCGGAATAAAGTCGATCGCCTGTTCCAGCCGGTCATTGGGTTCTGCACAACTGAACCGCAGAAATCCATGCCCGGCTTCACCGAAGCATTCTCCACCCAGACAGGCAATCCCGAAGTCATCATCGGCTCCCTGGAGCAGATAGAGAGCGAGACCGTGACTGGTAATGCCCAGTTCGTTACAGACCGGAGCAACATTCACGAAGACATAGAACGTGGCGTGTGGATCGAGGGCGTGGAAGTGTTCAATCTGATTGAGCTTGTTGGTCAGCAGAACCACTTTTTCGCGGAACTTCAGCATAACCTCATCGCGTTCCTGCGAGTCCTTGTTCAGGGCAGCGGCACCGGCCAGCTGCACGATCGGCGGAGTACAGGAGAGGGTCGTGTTGACCATTTTGCCAATCGAGGTGGCGACCGCTTCCGAGGCCACACAGAACCCGAGCCGCCAGCCACTCATGCTGTAAGACTTACTGAAGGTGTAAGCGGAAACACACTGATCCATCATTCCCGGCTGTGCCAGGATGGAGTGATGTTTCCCCTGCCAGACCATGTGGCAGTATGGTTCATCGCTGAAGACGGCAATATTCTTGCCACGGATCAGATCGGCAATCGCTTTCAGATCGGATTCCTGGATCACACCGCCGGTAGGATTGTGCGGTGAGTTCAGGAAGATTGCTTTGGGCGAAGGATCTTCATTCAGAAATTTTTCGATGTCGGCCAGATCGGGGCGGAACTCATTCGACTGTTTGAGGTCGGAGAGCACCATGCGGGCACCGCGGCGTTCAATGTTCGGCAGGTAAGTGGGGAAGTAAGGGCTGAAGACCAGTACTCCATCTCCGGGGTTCAGAAAGGCTTCGCAGAAGAACTGTTCGAAGACTTTGGCCCCGGGGCCCACGACGATATTCTCCGGTTTGGCGTCGACCTTAAACTCGCGGGAGACGAAATCGGCAGCTGCCTGACGGAATTCGGGAATCCCGGGCGAGGCACAGTAGTGCGACTGGTTATTCTGAATGGCTTCAATCCCGGTTGACTTCGCGGAAGCGGTACTGTCAAACGGGCTGTCCCCCACTTCCAGTTCCACGACGTCTTTGCCTTGCGCTTTGAGCTGTTTCGCAATGGCCAGGACACTGAAGGCGGTTTCCACGGTAAGAGACTGAGCAAAATCACTTAATTGTAAAGCCACGAAAGAATCCCCTTTGAGGTTGAAGTTGTCCGGATGTGTTCTCAATGCTGACTACTTTAAAGGGGTTTCCCGTTTTTTGAAACTGGTTCAGCCCCCATTCTCCAAAACTGCCTTTATTTCAATTCCTTTATTTCGTTGAAATCGCCTGCGCCAGGGGGCGCAGCACCTGGTCGATGACGTAGTCTTTCATCAACTGATCTGATTTGGCTTTCAGATCGAACATGGTGTCTTCCAGCCGGGTATCCGCAGACAGACTGCCGTACTGCCTGAGTGTAAAAAAGACCGAGATCTGCTCATCCGGGAAATCGTCGCGGCGGACCTGATAGGCATTGGTACGGGTCTCGATCAACAGGCGTGCCTGACAGCGACAGGAATCATCAAGACTCAGGGTAATTGAAGGTTCGTAATTCAACGCCCGGGAACCTGGAATCTGCAACAGGCTGTCTACAGCCTGATTCGCCCCTAGAGCTTCAGCCACGAGCGCATCGTGGTTCCCCCGATACGAAAAATCAAAGCCCACGATATAATCCAGCGCCTCACAGTCCAGCGGGCTGACAGACAACATGTAGGGCACAAGTTCCAGCATGAGTTGATTTTGAGCCAGACAGTCATCCGGATCTCCCGGATTGACATAGCCGCTGCAAATCCGCTGTGTTTCCAGCGACATCCACCGCTGCTGGCCGACCTCTTCCTTGTCTTCTTCCAGAATGAAGCCGTTCTCCCCCCGATTATAAAAGTTGCGCATCGAGGGAAATGATTTCTGCACGCGTTCAAAAAAGTTAAGCACCGTATCCCGCGAGGAGGGCAGCGTCATCTCCGTGCATAAATTCAGGTTCACGAAATAATCGTCGGACAGCATACTGTAAGGGTGCATAATTGTTCTATCATCTTGTATATTGAGCTGCACGAAGCGTGTCAGGGGTCGAGTCTTCGAGACGCAAAAGTGAGTCTATTCTACCGGAGGATTTCAGATGGGTCAAAGAACAGTTACCGATCCCGGCACAGTTCACAATAGCGAACAGAAAACCAGTGCCAGCCCGTATTCCCCTCTGAAATGGTCACTGTTCACGACAGAGGTCGGCTGGTGTGGTCTGCTGGGGAGGGATCACACGGTAGTTCGGCTCTGTATGGGACACCATTCCCGTCGCGATGCGCATGAAGCATTGCAACGGTTCAGTGCGAACGAAGCTCACACAGCAACAGATGAGATTGAGGAAGCTGACTGGTATCCGGCACTGCGTGAACGTCTGCAGGACTATTTTCAGGGGGCCAGAATCGATTTTGAGGACATCGCTCTCGAGCTGCCTCCAATGACGGCATTTCAGTCCAGAGTCATTCGTGCTCTGCAGAAAGTTGGCTATGGGGAGCAGATCACCTACGGAGAACTGGCCCGGAAAGCGGGGTCGCCTCGAGCTGCCCGCGCTGTAGGAACGGTCATGGCCGGTAATCGCATTCCAGTTTTGATTCCCTGCCACCGGGTGGTTGCTTCCGGAGGAAAACTGGGAGGTTTCTCGGCACCGCAGGGAACGTCACTCAAAGCGCATCTGTTACAGCTGGAATCCCGGGGCTTTGATGAAACCGGCAATTAGCACACTCTGTCCGGCTTCGATACACAGTGTTTCAGGCAGATTTGCGGAGCTCTGACTCTCTGTTCGCAGTTGTCTGTTTCCCACTTGGAGAAACACTTCTCTTTCTGCGTTCTGTTTCCTGTTGTTCAAGCATAGCCTGCTCAAACAGAAAAATTCTCTGCCCCAGTCGATCGATCCGCCGGGAAACGGAATTCGAAGTCTGTTCCATGCCGGCAGAGACCAGCGTAATAACACCCAGGAAGAGCAGCATCTGTCCCGCAGTGCTGATCAGCCAGCCAGTCGAAGCATAGTTGGCTGGTCCTCCATAATATCCCCAGAGCACCAGTGTTGTTCCGATGGTCAATACAGCCACTCCACCATAAGCCATCAGCTGTCCCACCAGTCCCAGCCAGTTTGGCTTCTGATCTTCTTCTTCAATCAGACTCTGGATATCCCGGTAGTCGGAATGCAGCCGGGGAGTCGCTGGCTGATAGTAGTCTTGGGTATCTTCTGTTTCAGTCTCATCCGTTCCAGCTGTTTCTTCTGCCCAGTAAGAAGTCTCTGCCTGAGCGGAAACAGATTCTGAGATGGGAGCGGATTGTGGCGCTTCCGTATCGCGAGGCGGTTCTGCCACCTGTGGTTTGGGAATTTCGGAATGTGGCTTTTCGGAAGGGGCGAATAAAGACGACGCTTCCTGCACGCGTGATTCTGCTTTAGTCAGTGGACCATAAGGATCGAGAATTTCTCGATTCGACCACCGGGCGAGCAGTTCACGGGCTTCTTTGGTTTTATCACTGATTCGAGCAGCAGCCGTACTTCCCAGATCATTTCCGCAGATCGCACAATGGATCCGGGTGGAATCAGAGGAAACTTCGGCAGCCACATCGGACTGGCAACTTGTGCACCACATAAGGCACCTGGTTTTGATAACTGAATAACTGGAGAGGACTTGAGAGTTTAATGAAATGCGCTGTCGATGGGAGAGAGACCGTGATTATCAATACTTGGCCGATTCATGCAAGACCGTTTTTTCTTTCAACAGCAGGAGATTACCCAGATCGGTTCAGAACATCAGCCTAGTCACAGAAAAAATTTCAGAGTGTGAGATACACCACAGATTGAACCCCGCTTGCCTGCCATACTGAGCGTGTGAATCACAAGCTGTGTATCAGCACCAGCCACGGGGTACTTGGCTGACTCAGTCGAGTCCCCGGTTCGAACCATGGCCCAACCCTAAATGTCTGTTAGAGTTTTATCAGGAGAAACGAATGAATCTGGTCCGAGTCTTTATGACGGCAGCATTTCTGGCATCGACTGTCATGATCAGCCATGCTGTGGAAGCCAAAGAAGCTCCCGTCGCCTTAAATGGAAATTGTGCCGTTTGTCTGGTCAACAGCCAGAAAATTGTGAAAGGGAAACCGGAATTTAAAGTCGTCTTTGATGGGCAAACTTATCTGTTTCCTTCTGCAGCCGTGAAACAGAAATTCGAAGCGGCCCCCGAGAAATATGTACCGGCTTTAAATGGTGACTGCACCGTCTGTTTCGCGCACCATGATGGTCACCGAAATCCGGGGACTGTCAAGCACGTCAGTTTTTATCAGGGGCGGCTGTTCCTGTTCCCCAACGAACAGATCAAAGCCGTGTTTGATAAATCACCCGCGAAATATGCAGACGTCGATCTGGCCTGCAATGGTAAATGCATCGTCTGCAAGGTGGATGGAGGAAAGGATGTCCCCGGGAAAGCAAAGTTCACCGCGATCTATAAAGGCATGCGGTATCAGTTCCCGAGTGAGGCGGTGATGCAGAAGTTCCAGGGCAGTCCTGAAAAGTACGTTGCACAGCTCAAAGCTGACTCTCGCACCAGCAGCACAACAGATACGGCATCGGAGCTCGTTTCTGTGACGGGCACCACCGGTTGTGCAGCCTGTGAATTTGGCGTCCATCCGAAAAAGAATCCTGAAGAACTGGGGCTGGCTGTGAAGGGTGCGGATGGCAAAATCTATGTCATCGAAGGTGCTCACGATTCACACCCCGGTCTGTATCAGAGCCGCTTTGAAAGCCTCAAAATCAAAGTCAAAGGCAAACAGATCGCCTCCAAAGGCAAGTTTGTCTGGCTGGAACCACAGTCCATTGAGACTTTGAAATAAATTCTATGCCTCAATAAAAACAGCCTGAAACCGAAACCCGGTTCAGGCTGATTGAATACGGCAATTGATGGCGACACCTGGCAGCAGTTGTTCTTCCTCTCCCTTCCAACCTGAGTCGAAGAGTGCTGTCAGGTGTTTTTTATTACTGGGCCAGATAGTAAGAGGGGTTCGATGAAAATCGTTCCCGTTCCGCTTCGCTGGTGAAAAAGACCAGACGTTCCCGATAAACCCCACCCGCGTAAGGGTCACCTTCAACAGTCTGATTTCGTTCCAGTTGCGAAACACGGCACTGCCCGTCAAAAGCCGGCCAGTAATGCATCGGGTTCGCATCAAATTTCTGCTTGTGCTCACGAGAAGCGAAACAGAGCTTGCGTCCCTTGAATTCGGAAATGTATTTGGGGTTACCTTCCACCAGCTCTTGATCATCGAGCATGCTGACCAGGCAGACGTTTTTAAATGCAAATTCCGGCTCGACTTCTTTCTGGCTCATTTTCTTGATTGCCGCAGTCCGGGTTGCCGCTGGTGCCGCCTGCTCATGATTCACCAGACAGATTTTCTTCAGATGTCCCTGCATCTCACGGGCAGCGACGTACCCCGAAAGCTTTTTCACAATCTTCAATTCGGGAGTAATAATGACAGTCGTCGGCAGACCGGCGACGCCAATCGCTTCCACAAATTCCGGGCTTTTGTCAGCATCTACCCGAAGCGGAATGAAACAGGAATTAATGTGGTGAATCACCTTCTGGTCCTGGAAAGTTTCCTTGTCCATTTTATGACAGAACCCACACCAGCTGGCCCCGATCTGGATCAGCATGGCTTTCTCCTGAGCACGGGCCTGCAGAGCAGCCTGCTTCAGGTCGGTTTGCCACTTGATTTCATCTGCCTTCAATGCAGGTGAGAGTGCCTGAATAAATACAAAACTTAACGATAAAACGAGGAAGTGCCTGGCGCGCATAATAATCCCTTAAGTAAGTAGCCAAAAATACCTGCACGCTTTACATATCGGTCAGATTTGATGATTCGTTCAGTTTGCAGGATTATTCTGGATCAGATTTTTGTAATTGATTTGAGGTTTAGAACAATTCGAAAGATCAGATAAAAACTGAGGATCTCGCAGGGGATTTATCTCCCCTACTTTCACAGCGGGATAGTTCAAGTCGGCGGGCTGGTTATCAAACTGAAATCAGAACACGGACATACTTCATACGTAAACTATCTGTCTTTTATTGGATTGAATTGTCATATTTCTGCTTGTTATCAGGATCGGTTTTTTGCATTCCAGGGACTGTAAAACAGCTTACAAATTGAGAGTCTCAACTGGGGGAATACGGTCTGCTGTACTACTCAACCCCTGATCTCTCATGTATTTACTTTGATAGCCTGAGTTGGCTGAGAAGCATACTTTTTCTTTGAATTTCGGGATCCGCAGTTTAAATTCAACGGGAAATGTGAGATAACTCACAGAACATCCGAGGAGCGGGTTTTAGTCTTAACTCCTTGTCTGAACTTTCATTTATTCCTGCGATAGAAACGTTGAGGTAATCCATGAAACGCCCTGATCTCAATCGACGCGATTTTAATCGACTGACGCTCGCTGCCTTTGGTGGTATGGTGGCCGGCTCCATGACGGGCTGCCAGCCGAAATCAGAACCGGCTCCCCAGACTCCAGCAACCAATCCGGAGGCCGGCAGCACAACTGCAGGGGAACACGCTGATCACGATCATGCTGAAGATGCCGGCGCAGCAAAGGGCGATAAAGACGTCAGCCTGTTGATGAAGGAACCGCATGTCTGTCGCGGTCTGAATACCTGCAAAGGAACCAACGCAGGCATCAAAAATGACTGTGCCGGCCTCGGGGCCTGTGCTTCTGTCGCAGAACATGCCTGCTCGGGACAGAATGAATGTAAAGGGCAGGGAGGCTGTGGTACAAATCCCGGCATGAATTCCTGTAAAGGAAAAGGGGGCTGCCACATTCCGCTGATGGAAGGTGCCTGGAAAGTAGCTCGGGCTGAATTTGAAAAAGCGATGGAAAAAGCGGGTAAAAAAGCAGGCCCCGCTCCAGAGCCTAAAAAAGATTAACCTGAAGACATCAGATCATTTAGCAGGCTCCTCTTTCAGACTTCTGGATCAGGAGCCTGTTTTTTGAGTTGGCACTGGAATCAGGAATGAATGTGCAGAGGGGGAACAAATGACGGAACCGCGACTGGGACATGAGAATCTGGGATTGGGGGTCGGTCTGCGAACCGTTCACTTTTCGCATATTCTCGAGCATCAGCCGGAAGTCGACTGGTTCGAAATCATCTCCGAAAACTTTATGGATTCGGCGGGTCGTCCCCGGCATGTACTGGAGCAGATTGCAGAACGATATCCCATCGTGATGCATGGCGTGTCCCTGTCGATCGGCAGCAGCGATCCCCTGAACCGGGATTACCTTCAGAAACTGAAAACACTGGCCGAAACCGTTAATGCCCGCTGGATTTCCGACCACGTCTGCTGGACCGGTATCGCGGGACGTAATACTCACGACCTGCTCCCGATTCCCTACAATGAAGCAACTCTGGCTTACATCGTAGAACGGATTCGTATGGTCCAGGAAATCCTCGAACGCCCGTTGATCCTGGAGAACCCGAGCAGTTATCTGGAGTTTCAGGACTCCACAATGAGTGAGTCTGAATTTGTCTGCCGGATGGCGGATGAAGCAGACTGTGGTCTGCTGCTGGACGTCAATAACGTCTATGTATCCAGCGTGAATCATGAGTTTGATCCCGTTGAATACGTGCAGTCGATCCCTGCCGAGCGGGTCGTCCAGTGCCATCTGGCAGGACATACGAACTGCGGCACACATCTGATCGATACCCATAACGGTCATGTCGTCAACCCGGTCTGGAATCTGTTTCAACAGCTGCATCAGCGCACAGGCGGAGTTGCGACCCTGCTTGAGTGGGACGCTGACATTCCGCCGTTTCCGGTCGTCCATGAGGAAGTCCTGAAGGCCCGTCAATACATGGATGAAAATCTGGTGATTCCGGAGCAGACACCGCCCGCAGCAGCGCAAGCCGATTCTGAAGCAATCCCTCATCCCGCTTCATTTATTGCGGCGGAATTCGAATGAATCAACGACCGCGACAACTGGATCAGATTCAACGCTGGATGCAGGCGGTCATCACCTGGCCGGGAGAGATTCAGGAGGGGATGGCATCTCCTGAAGCGCAATCTGCCATTCCGCTCTCACCGGATGAACTGGAAAACGTCATCACCCGCTCCAGTCAGTTGACCAGCCAGGAACGAATTGGCATTTATGCCAACGCTTATTATGCGCGCCTGCTGGATTGTTTGAGTGAGGAATATCCTGCCCTGGTTCAGGCTCTGGGAGAGACCGCTTTCGGGGCCTTCTGCATGCAATACCTGCAGACCTGCCCCTCGACCAGTTACACACTGGGCAATCTGGGAGCCCGGTTCCCTCAATTTCTCGCCGAGAGCAAACCCGCAGCAGAGGAAGCGGGAGTACCGGACTGGACTGATTTTCTGGTGGAAGTTGCTACCCTGGAACGTGTCTACAGCGAGGTCTTCGATGGTCCCGGCATTGAACAGACTCCCCTCCTGTCTCCAGAAAAGCTGAATGAGATTTCTCCGGAAGAGTGGCCTGACCTGAAATTGCAGTTAGCCCCCTGTTTCCGGCTGTGCCAGTTTCAGTTCCCCGTCCATGAATACATCACGAGTGTCCGCAAAGAGGAAGTCCCCACGATGCCAGATCCCGAAATCACGTATCTGGCCATCACCCGCAGAAACTATATTGTTCGCCGTGAAGCGATTTCTGAGCCTGAGTACTTCCTGCTCTCTCGATTGCAGCAGGGACAGAAAGTGGGAGAAGCGATCACGGAGCTGGCAGAGGCAAAACTACTGGCTCCTGAGGATCTGGTAGCCCATCTGCACCAATGGTTCCAGCACTGGACAGCAGCTGCATTCATCATTGGATTCGCTTCAGATTAGAGGCACCAAACCAATAGTAGAAACCTCAAATCACCCCGACTTGAGACCATTTACGATGATTTCGATTTTTGGTTCAAATTCGCGCCTGTTGAAGAGAATAGAAAATATAGATAATTTGAGAAAACAATAACTGCCCAATATCCCCTGAAAACGGTGGTGATTAATACAAACTCATCAACACACAGGCATATTTTCCTGCCCGGCAATGCTACACCTTAAAGCACCCGAGTGCCCCGCATTGACACAAAAACGGCTCGGAATTACAGTCCCGACTTAGAAATTTGCGCACTGAAATCACTTTAACTTTTTTTCAAGAATCAGATCAGCAGCTTGGCTGTCAGGGAGGGCAGCAATATGAAGGGCATCATCATGTGTTGTGTTGCTATGTTGCCAGCCTTTGAAATCGCGGGATGTACTCAACGTAACTCCCTGCCTCCAGTCACCATCAATTCCCCCGCACCCGCTCCACAATACCCGACACAGGCAGCCAGACCTGAACCAACGGGTCCCCTGTTTACGACACCGCCCACAATTGCGATCGAACCACAGAATCCGTGGAAACCGGAAGCGGAAGTGCGTGACTGGCAATACATCGTCATTCATCATACGGCTTCGTCTTCGGGCAGTGTCGAAAGCATTCACGAACTGCACAGCAAGAAAAAAGATAAAGCCGGCAATTCCTGGCTGGGCATCGGCTATCACTTCGTGATTGGGAATGGAAACGGAATGCCCGATGGTGCGATTGAGCCAACCTTCCGCTGGCGGGAGCAAATGCACGGTGCTCATGCGGGGAATAATGAATACAACCAGAAAGGCATTGGCATCTGCCTGGTAGGCAATTTCGAGAATGAACCACCTACAGAGGCCCAGATGGCTGCTGTGAAGAAGCTCGTGGGTGTTCTCAAAGCGGAATATCATATTTCCAGCCAAAACGTACAGGGCCACCGCGATGTCAAAGCCACCGCTTGTCCGGGAAAATACTTCCCCATGAGCGAAGTCGCCTCAGCCGTCGATCTGCCCGCAATGAGTGCGACATCCCCACCAAAGCCCGCCCACAAGGCCGAGATCGAACTGGCCCAGGAATAACCCCAAGCAACTATCCCCACATTTAAGACTACCCCCTGATTTACTCACTGAAAGCAAAACGAAAATGGATTATTCTCAACGTCTTAAATGGATTGAAAATGTATTACAGGCAGAGAGTAGAGGCTTACAGCAACTCAATTCTGCTGACAGAAACAGGGAACTTCCTTCCCCGGCAGAAACCACTCTGAATCTGCCCCTCAAGCATATTTCTCTGTTTCGTCCCGAACACTATGAAGCCGGTTATGCCTACCCGCTGGTCATCTGGCTGCACCCCGATTGTAGATCAGAGCATGATCTCCACACTGTGATGCCTGAAATCAGCATCCGGAATTACCTGGGACTTTCGTTTCGGGCCCCGGCCATCGATCCTGAAGCTCCTGACAACGGATATCGCTGGCCTGACAGCCATCTGTTTATCCAGTTGTTTCTCAGCCAGGTAGAACAAACCGTGGAAGAATTGAAAAAGGTCTTCCATATTCACGAGGACCGCATTTACCTGGCCGGCAAGGGGACCGGTTGCTCGGTCGCCACCAGACTGCTCCTGCAGTCCGAGAATCTGTTTGCCGGTGCCGCACTGCTCGACGGCCAGTTCAGCAAGCATGACTTCTCTCAGCTGGAAAATCGCAGTCTGAAAGGAAAACGGGTCCTGCTGGATCCGAATCATGCCCAGAGTCCGCTCTCTACACAGCGTCTGATGCGTCTCTGGAAAACCACAGGAGCAGACGTGCAACTCCCCCCTCCCACTCAACTGGAGGGACGGAATCTGCTGAGAGCCCTGGACTATTGGATTATGGAAGGGATTTCCACAGCGAAACTCGCCTAATTCGGCAAAATGCACCTTGTCCTGCTGACGCATGTATAGTTTCAATTACGCCGATTAATCGGTTTATACGGAAGTTTCCTGTCGTGACGCCCCTGGTCTGGCCGATGAAATAACTGGAGTCCGGTATCGACTGGAGTTCCTACCGCTGACTTTCCCGGACAGTCCTCTGTGGTCTGTTCGCTTCAATCTACCGACCGGCAAGGAGAGAACTATGATGGTGCGGCGTCTCATGCTCGCAGGGTTGTTCCTGTTTGTGGTTGGGTTGGCCACGTCTACTTTTTCCCCTGCTGATGCTCTGGCAGCCGGACGCGGACAACCTACCGACTGGAATCGATTCTACTATTACCCCTATGTCTATTATCCCCAGAACTTCCAGCGACCTCAGGGAAGCTATGACAATCTCTATTACCGCTATCCGGAAAATATGAGAATCCCGGTCTACAACAAAGACTGGCATAACTTCTATCCCAGTGAACGTCCTTACCATAAAGGAAATCACTTCAAACTGGACGTCTTCTAAGAGACTCCCTGCGACACTCTCAGTAGTTCGCAACGAGATCTGAACACCCAAGCCTGCGATACTTTTCGCAGGCTTTTTTCTTTTCCCATCTGGCCTGAGAAATTCTTTGCAGTTCCACTTTCCTCAATTGCCACTGACTCTCTAAAATTACGCCGGTCCCCCATGCAGCCTGTCTCTGGAGCGATAACGCATCACTCTGCACCAGTAAGCCTGTCTTGACCAGCCCCCTGCATACTCGATTCTTCTTTGTCCGGCAGTACCTGTTCCATGTCCAATGAAAAGACCGAAGGTGTCATCATTCGACTGGCTGATTTCAGCGAGTCCAGCAAGGTTGTGACCTGGTTTACCCGGGACTTTGGGAAAACTGCGAGTCTGGCGAAAGGTGCTAAAAGGCTGAAAAGCTCGTTCGAGGCTGCTATTGACTTGCTGGCCACTTGTCGGATAGTCTTCATCCGAAAATCTTCCGGCGGACTGGATATTCTTACCGAAGCCCAGCTCGTGAATCGTTTTCGACCCTATCCTGGAAACCTGTCTCACCTGTATGTGGGCTATTATATTGCAGAACTTCTGGACGCTCTGACCGAGGAATATGATCCTCATCCGGAGCTCTACGATGCCGTCTGTGATACATTGCAGCACCTGCAGGAACATGATGATTTCCAGAAAGCATTGATCAAATTTGAATTAACCATTTTAGAAGAGATCGGACAGCTTCCTCAGTTCGAATATTGTGCCGGCTGTAATGGCGAACTGGGACCAGCAGAATCGTATCTCTATGATGCCCATAACGGCGGAGTGTATTGTCGGGATTGTGAACAGCAGAGACACGGAAATGTGCGTGTCTCGCGGGGAACCATCTCGGTACTGCAAAAACTGTCAACTGAAAATACATTACTTTCCCAACGACTGAATCTATCCCTTCAACAACAACGTGAGATTCGACACCTGTTGTCAACAACCATGTCCCATATCCTGGGGCGTCGCCCCAAAATGGCGTCCTACCTCAAACTGTAATCAATTCATTTTCCTCAGGTGGAAGTCACGGATGACCATGTCCACTTACGATCGATTTAATACAACTTCAAGTCTGTTCCGCACTACAGTTCAGGCCCTGGTTCTCAGCGTCTGTGTCAGTGTCTCGGGCTGCGCGATGTTTGGTGACCGCACAACTGGATTATCAGCCTGGAAACCTCCCTGGTCCAAAAAGAGCGTCACCGACGACCCGACGATTGATAATGTACGCGGTCCCATGCAGCGTGTCTTGCAGGCAGCCATGTGGAAAAAAGAACAGGAATCAAATTTCATTGAACCCGGTGTCGGCGCTGCGGAATACAAAAAAGCACAGGAAATCTTTAAGGCCCAAAACTATAAAGAAGCCGAAAAAGAATTTAAAAAGATTGTCAAGAAGTATAAGAACGATCCGATCCGCGAAGATGCTCAGTTCATGATCGCCGAATGCCAGTTTGCGCGGAAGCGCTATTCCTGGGCCCAGGACAGCTATGATCAGCTGCTGATCGATTTCCCTTCCACGCGGCATCTGGACCTGACAACGAAAAGACTCTTCACGATCGCACGCTACTGGCTGCAGGATCCGAGTATGATTTCCGGCAGCGATGTCCAGCAGGTGAGCCTGGAAAAACCGGGAGCGGAAACTCCAGAGCTTCCCGACGATGGTAAGAAACGCAGCACGCGCTGGGCACTGTTGCCAAACCTGTTAGACCGCAGCCGGCCCGTCTTTGACACCGAAAACCGGGCCCTGGAAGCGCTCAAGTCGATCTGGTTACATGACCCCACCGGTCCCCTGGCCGATGATGCACTGATGCTGACTGCCAGTCATTATCTGCAGAAGGGACGTTACATGGATGCCGACCGGACATTCAGCCTGCTGCGTGAAGAATACCCCAAGAGTCCACACCTGAAAGACGCTTTCATGCTGGGTACCCACGTCAAACTCATGTCCTACCAGGGGCCTCGTTACGATTCGACAGTACTCGACGACGCGGGAAATCTGAAAGAAACGACCCTGCGGATGTTCCCCAATGCCGATAAGCAGCGGTTGAAACAGGAACTCAATAAAATCGAACATGCCAAAGCCAAACGGGAATGGGAAACCGTCCAGTACTGGATGCGTCGCAGCAAACCCAAATCGGCGGCGGTTTACTGTAATCTGCTCATCGAGCATTATCCGACTTCTCCCTTCGCCAACCAGGCCCGCGAACTGCTGGCCGAACTGGGACGGGATAACACCAATCATCTCTGGGCTAACTATGCAGTGCCTGCGAAAAAGACAGCAGAGGAACCGGAACCCTCCCGCTTCTCACTGCCAGGTCTGCCTGGATTTGGAAGTTCCGAACCGAAACCGGTACCGGCCCCGACCAAGGCTCCTGAGAGCAAAGCCCCTCCGACAAAAGGTGGCCTCGAACCACCGGCCCGGTTAAAGCTGGATGGATTTGGGGAACCGATCAGGAAGATCCCTTCGGAAGGTGAACCGGCGCCGGCCCGGATCCAATTATAAACCTGTCCCGCCAGGGCAGAACCGTGGAATTCTGTTTGACCTAGTTTATGAAACGTATTGTGGCCAATCTGTTACTGCTGCTGATGCTGTCAGTGAATCTGACTGCCTGCGGCTATACCGTCGGCAATTCGTATCAGCCCGACGTGCAGACAGTCTATGTGCCCATTTTTGAAAATAAAACTTTCCGTCGTGGATATGAATATCAGTTAACCGAAGCGGTACAACGTAAGATCCAGTCACGAACGCCGTTCCGGATCGCCAAAGGAGTGGAAGCGGATACCCGGCTGACCGGGACTATCAGGAAGATAAATAAATCAGTATTGGGAACGACTCAGAATAACGATCCTCGTAATCTGAATCTGCAGTTTGTCGTGGATGTTACATGGGAAGATATGCGGAGTGGCCGCATCCTGTCACAACAGCAGGTGCCCATCAACGCCGATGTCGTCCAACTGGTGTCCCAGGCCTCGTTTGCACCGGAAGTCGGGCAGTCCCTGGCGACGGCAACACAGAGAGCAACCGATGAACTGGCCAATCAGATTGTTCAATTAATGGAAGCCCCCTGGTAAAGCCGATCTAAAAACACACATAGTCAGGATTTTTCAATCCTGATAAAATCAACTCACTCATCATTTCAGAAACCAAAACAACTTAAACCATCCCCACCTCTCAGATGAACCTGTCTACTACACAAGTACGGATTGCGAAATCTAATCGGGCCTCAAGCCAGACCTGCAATTCAGGGAAGGATTTGGATATCAAATGAAATCAAAACCTGTTTTACATCAAAGTGCTCTCACATTAGTTGCCGGGATGGTACTGTCACTGTTGGTGACATCCTCACTCCCCGCCCAGGTTGATCAGCGTCAACCAGGTCCCAACCCGGCGGGCGCGGCCCCCCAGGCTCAGCAGCTTCCCCCAGCCCTGCAGAACATTCTGGAAAAATGGGAAAAGGAATCAGGTAAGATCAACAAGCTGGAAGGCAAGCATATGAAAATATGGTATGACGATGTCTTCTGCGTGGAAAAGTGGTCGGAAGGGTACTTCTACTACGAAAAACCGGACAAGGGCCGGATTGATATCACTGGTAAAAAAATCCCGAAGAATGCCAAACCGGGTAAAGTGAATCCGAAAAACGGAAAACCCTACACGCTGCAACCGGGTGAAAATGAAATCTGGATCTGCGACGGAAACCGAATTTTCAATATCGACGAGGATGAAAAAGCTTACGAAGTCTATCCGATTCCGCTGGATCGACGCGGTGCTAATATTATGGAAGGACCGCTGCCGTTTTTGTTCGGGATGCCTGCTAAAACTGCAAAAGAACGCTACTTTCTGCAGTTGATTCAGAACACTCCTCAACAGATTGTCATCGCCGTCAAACCACGTCGAAAATCGGATGCAGCCAACTACCAGGAAGCCAAAGTCCTGCTGAATCCGAATACCTTTCTGCCCGGTGCGGTTCAGCTGATCCACCCCGGTGGAAATCAGTCAACCGTATATCGGTTTGATAAAGTGGAAGTCAATAAAGCAAGAGGGCTCATTACCGGATGGCTTGACAAAGATCCCTTCGTACCCGATCTGGATGGTTTTCAGTTACAAGGTAAAGTCGTCGCTCAAGCCGGTGATGGACAAGCCCAAAAACCTGCCCCTCGTCAGCAGGCGGGCCCGATTCAACAGGCCACATTCAAAGTTCCCAACATGTTGGGACACGACTATAAAACCGCCCAGGCCACGCTGAAGAAAATGGGACTCAACACGAAGGTCTACCCGGGAGATCCAGCCAAGGAACCCAAACTGATCTACCACGTTTATCAGCAGGTCCCCGTACCGGGCTCCGATGCCAAAAAGGGCCAGACCATTCACCTGAAACTGTACGTCGATCCGAGTAAAGCACAAAACTGATCTGACAAAGAGACGATGTGAAAACATTGAAGAGCCCCGGGAGAGCATTCCGGGGCTCTTGTCAGTTATTGCGGGCACGCATCGCACGCTGAATATCCATGCGTGCGGAATCTTTCTTGAGTTTTTCCCGCTTGTCGTGCAGTTTGCGGCCCTTGGCGATCCCCAGCTTCACTTTCACCAGACCACGGGTGAAGTAGACGCTCAAAGGAATCAGCGTCAGGCTGGTGTTTTCCGCCCGCTCAGCGAATTTGCGGATTTCCGCTTTCTTCATCAGCAGCTTCCGCGGTCGGCGGGTCTGATGGTTCATCGTGTTCGCCTGCGGGTAGAGTGCGATATCGCAGTTGTACAGCCAGACTTCCCCATCCTGCACGCGGGCAAAGGCCTCTTCGATGGAAATCTTGTTCGCCCGAATGCTTTTGACCTCGCTCCCTGCCAGTACGATCCCGCAGTCCAGCGTGTCCAGAATCTCGTAGTTGTGGCGTGCCTTGCGGTTCTGGCAGACGGTACGCGAATTGGGATCTTCTTTCGAAGCTTTTTTCTTTCCCTTTTTACCCATTGCCAGAATCTCCTGAAGCCACCCCGGTACCGGGGCAGACGCTACCTGCGCTAAAGACGTACATTTTAACTGAGAATAAACTGATTTCAATCGGATCGAAGCGATTGCGTCTGATACCGACACACGGTACCACGATCTGGTTCAGTGGCAGATCGATTAATTGTTGTCCTGCCGGACCTGCACCTGCAGGGCGCCCAGCATCCGGGTAATCTGCTTTTCCTTTTTGGAAATGAAAGGCACGTTATCCAGTACGATTGCCCGGGGTTCATTACGGGGGTGCAGCACCAGTCGACCGGAACGCAACAGGATATACTCAAAGATATCGCTGATTTCCTTATCAATCTTCAGGTTGGGGGCCGAAAACCGTTCCAGGTCGCTCAGAAATCCATGATGGTGCAGTAATTCGTTGCCCCGGACTTCCCAGTAATCAAAGCGAACATAGATGCCCACGCAGATAAAAATCAGGCCCAGGATTCCGGAAAACAGCCAGTACATCTGAGAGTTGGCCCAGGGACGCAGACCTTTCAGAACATTGGTCAACGCCGGGACAATATCGGGGTTAAACCGCAGCAGCATCCAGGCTCCCATGAACAGCGCCACCCCCAGGAAGAACAGGGTCAGCGAGGTCGTCCTGGGAAAATCAAACGCCAGCACCGTCATGTTAAAACCGAAGACCCCCAGGAACACCAGCGCCATCACTTCCGCCATATGCTCCCGGTTGCCACCAACATAGGCTGATTCACCAGCGATGGTCATAAAGATCGCAGCCACGATCGAAACGAACAGTGTCGGGTACAGGAACACAATTTTAGGATAGGAAATCAGGTAGATGCGGTCGGGCACCTCTTCTTTATGATGTCCAGATCCCAGTTTTGGTTCCTCACTCGTCGTGGAATCATCGGCCATGATCGAATCCCTTATCTCTAGAGGTAGTTTCAAAACCCAAAATTACGTGAACAGTTTGGTATAGTATTTGTAAGAGTACCTCCCCAGAAAGGAGGTCTCATTATGACCATGACCCGCGTGTCCCGACCTGCCACAGGTCGCAACATAACCGGGTCCAGGACGGAACCAAAACCACAACTCTCGGACGAGCAATGGCTTCTGATCAAAGATCTGTTTCCAGAACCACCGGTAAACGCAGCCGGAGGGCGGCCCAGAGTGGCTGCCCGCGAGTGCCTCGAAGGAATCCTTTGGGTATTAAGGACCGGTGCCCGATGGAAAGATTTACCAACATTTTTACCATCTCCCAGCACCTGCTGGCGTCGTTTCAAGGAATGGACCGAAGACGGTGTGTTCCTCGAAGCGTGGCAGCGATTACTCGAACACCTCGATCGCCGGAAGCTGGTGGTCTGGTCGGAAGCATTCGGGGATGGCACATTCTGCCCTGCAAAAAAAGGGGCGCCGATGTCGGCAAGACAAAACGGGGAAAGGGAACCAAGCTTATGCTGCTGGTCGACGGAAACGGGCTCCCTCTCGCTCTGGATCGTGCCAGTGCCTCTCCGGCAGAGGTGAAGCTGATTGAGTCCCTGCTGGATCAACGTGTTTTGCCACGCGACCCCGATCGCCTGATTTATGATCGTGCGGCCGACAGTGATCCCCTGCGCACAGAACTGGCGGAACGGCAGATAGAGCTGATCTGCCCGCATCGCAAGAACCGTGTCAAACCAGCGACGCAAGACGGGCGTGCTTTGCGGCGATATCAACGCCGTTGGAAAGTTGAACGCACCATCAGTTGGCTGTTCAACTTTCGTCGTCTGGTAATTCGGTATGAACGATACAGTCATTTGTTCTTAGGATTCGCACAACTCGCGTGCGTGTTCACCTTACTTAATAAGTTATGAAACCACTTCTAATCACTGGTGAAGGGATCTCCCGCCTGAAAGCAGATCCCGTAATAATTTGATTTTACTTCCCTGAAGGTAACGTATCCTGAGTCCAAATGGATCACTGGAACCTGCTGAATGCACACAAATTATGTCTGTGATACGAAAGGAGATCCCGGCTGACTCCGAATCAGGACCGCTACCGTCTGGCAATAGTAGACGTCATGAATGTGGACTTCAAGGCTGTTTGAGAACCGACACTTATGAATGATCCCACTCAAAGGAGCCGGAGAGACTCTGTTTAGAATGACTCTGCTCAGCCGGTTGTAACGATTATGCCCCCGATTGGCTCTATTTTGTATAAAATATACAAAGAAAAATATATATAATATATAAAAATCAAAAGTAAGGACTTATCACCTTTCAGAATCCTTGGTACATATTAATGTATGAAAATACGATTGTCTGAGCCAATTAGAACCGTCTCTGTTTTGGGATTGCTGATCCTGATTTCAGCCTCTGCGCACAGGTTGCCGGCTGCCGAGCAGGTCGATTATTTGAAACAGATTAAACCACTGCTGACAGAGAAATGCTATGCCTGTCATAGCGCCTTGAAGCAGGAAGCTGAATTGCGTGTCGAAACCCGCGCACTGATGCTCAATGGAGGCGATAGCGGAGCAGCCATCGTTCCCGGCAAACCGGATGACAGCCTGCTCCTCTATCGCATCACGGCCAAGGGGGACGAACAGATGCCCCCGCCCGAAGAGGGCTCGCGTCTCACTCCCCAGCAGATTGAGTTGATCAAAACCTGGATTCAACAGGGCGCCAATTCGCCTCCCGAAACCATTCCCGGACGCCCTGAAGACCACTGGGCCTTTCAGCCTCCGGTCAAAGCAAAACTGCCAGTGGGAAAACAGGCGAATCCCATTGATGCTCTGTTAACCACAAAACGACAGTCAGAGAAACTGATCCCCGTTGCTCCGGCTTCACGGCGTGTTTTACTGCGACGCGTCTACCTGGATCTGATCGGCCTGCCTCCCTCACCTGAGGAAATCGAAAGCTTTGTCAATGACACTGATCCCAGTGCCTATGCAAAGGTCGTCGACAGACTGCTGGCCAGCCCCCAGTATGGAGAACGCTGGGGCAGGCACTGGATGGATATCTGGCGATATACCGACTGGTATGGCCTGGGAAAACAGCTGCGATACAGCCAGAAACACATCTGGCACTGGCGGGACTGGATCATCGAATCTCTGAACCACGACAGCAGTTACGCAGAGATGGTGCAGGACATGCTGGCGGCCGACGAACTCAAGCCAACCGATCACGACTCCCTGCGGGCGACGGGATTCCTGGCACGGCACTACTACCTGTTTAATCGAACCACCTGGCTGGACAGCACGCTGGAACACACTTCCAAAGCGTTCCTGGGTCTGACCATGAACTGTGCCAAATGCCACGATCACAAGTATGATCCTTTGACGAACGCGGACTATTACCAGATGCGGGCGATCTTTGAACCGTATCAGGTCCGCCTGGATCCATTACCCGGGGAGACCGATCTGGAAAAAGACGGCCTGCCCCGCATCTTCGACGCCCACAACGAGGCAAAGACTTATGTGCATATTCGTGGTAACGAAAAGGATCCGGACAAGAGCCGGGCGATGCAGCCCTCCACCCCGGAGATTTTCAAGTTCCAGGAATATAAGCCCACTCCCGTCTCCCTGCCTGCGACCGCACATCACCCAGCCATACAGGAATTTGTTCGGAAAGACCAGCTAAAGGCCGCTGATGAAAAAATCGCCCAAGCGCGAAGTAGTCAACAAAAATCGGAGCAGCAACTGGCAAAACTGGAACAGGCGGCCCAGTCACAAGTTGCTCAAGCCAAATTACCCGCACCTGAAAAACCATTTCTGATTGATGACTTTTCCAAAGCGAATCCAAAGCTCTGGGAACCCGGTCCTGGACAATGGTCATACCAGGATGGCAAACTGATCCAGGCGAAAACTGGCTACGGTCGCGCCTATCTGCGGTCGCAGGCGGACCATCCACAGAACTTTAAAGCCACCTTCAAATTTAAAACGACCGGCGGTGATAAATGGCGTTCAGTTGGCCTCGCATTCGATGTCAATCAGAATCGGGAAAAGATGGTCTACCTGAGTGCCGTCCAGCCCGGTTCTAAACTACAGGTCTGTTATAAAGAAGATGCCAAATCGATTTATCCTTCCGAAGGACGCCATGCCTGCGACGTCAACTTGAATCAGGATTACGAGTTGGAGATCAAAGTTCGCGATCAACTGGTGAATGTTGCAATCAACGGGGAGCACGCCATCTCCTACACTCTGCCTCTGACGCGCGAAGCAGGCAAAATTGATCTGCTCGCCTTTGATGCAGCTGCTGAATTTGATGCCGTCGCGATCCTCCCGCTGGCTGCAGGCGAAAAGATGATTGAAGGGAAACAGTCCGCGACTCCGAGTCTGGAAATTACACGAGCCCAGATGAAATCCGCTGCCGCCGCCCTCAAATCAGCAGAACTCTATAAAAAATCACTCCAGGCTGCTTTCGCCGCGGACCAGGCTGCCTACTCTGATTTACCGGAACTGGAACAGACAGAATTGAAACAGGCGGCTGCCCTGGCGGCACGTCAGTACGAACTGTCTCAGGCAGAAGAAAAACTGACACAGCTGCAAGCCAAACGAGAATCCACGACCAAAGAGGCGGATTTGAAAAAACTGGATAAGGAGATACAAACCGCTGAGAATAAACTGCAGGCAGCAAAAAAGGCGGTCAAAGAGCCCGGTGAAAAATACACCCGAGTCCGAGCCTCACGCAAGGCTCTGGAAGGCCCAGCAGAAACGGAGGCTTCCCGCTCTCAGCCTTATCCAACTACCAGCACCGGTCGTCGCTCGGCTTTTGCCCGCTGGGTCACAGATCGTCAGAACCCGTTGACTGCCCGTGTCGCCGTCAATCACATCTGGCTGCGACATTTTGGCCAGCCCCTGGTCGAAGATGTGACTGATTTCGGCTTGCGTTCCAAACAGCCACTGCACCAGGACCTGCTGGACTGGCTGGCAGTCGATTTCATGGAGCACAACTGGAGCATGAAACACCTGCACAGATTGATGGTGACCTCACAGGCTTATCAGCTCAGCAGTTCCACCCGTGACGCGGATCCGCAGACTCTCAAAACCGATCCGGCAAATACTTATTACTGGCGTCGCAATACGGTCCGCATGGAATCGGAAGTCATCCGTGACAGCCTGCTCTCCCTGGCGGGAGAACTGGACTTGAAGCTGGGCGGCCCGACCATCGATCCCGACAAAAACCCGGAAAGTAAACGGCGCAGTCTGTATTTCACCTACTCACGCGACTCCCAGGAAAAATTCCTCAGCATGTTTGATGCGGCAGACATCTTTGCCTGCTACCGTCGCCAGGAAAGCGTTGTGCCTCAGCAGGCACTGGCACTGGCGAACAGCAAAGTCTCTCTGCAGATGGCCCGCAAAATCATGGCCCGATTACGGGAGCAGGCTCCCAAGGCCAGTGACGAGGAATTCGTCCAACGCACTTATGAACTGATTCTCTGTGTCGAACCGACTGCCGAAGCTCGGTCTCTCTGCCTGCAGGCGTTGAGCGAAACACAGTCTGTTCTCAAAGCAGCAAAGCAAAAAGAGCCCGTCTGGCGTTCGCGCGAGAATCTGGTTCACGCCTTACTCAACCACAATGATTTCATCACCATTCGCTGAAGGTGCATCATGAATCATCCGTCCTGTTCCGATCATGCTCACAACGGGCTTCCCCGTCGAAAATTTATGACCAGCCTGGGTTCAGGTCTGGCCGGAATCTCACTGGCCTCTCTGCTCCAGGAAGAAGCTCAAGCTTCGGGACACCAGCCACCGACCGGCCAGCCCCATTTTCGCCCCAAAGCGAAAAGCGTGATCTGGTTGTTCATGCGGGGCGGCGTGAGTCACATGGAGAGCTTTGACCCCAAACCGATGCTCACGAAATATGCGGGGAAGTCGATCAATGAAACTCCCTGGAAAGACGTGCAGGATCCGGAAAAACTCAAAAAAGTCCGAGTCGTGGTCGTCAACGATGCCAATGGGCAGCAGCGAAACAAAGTCTATCCGCTGCAGGTCGGCTACAAGAAGTATGGCGAAAGCGGGATTGAAATCAGCGACTGGTTCCCCCATATCGGTAACTCTGTCGATGACATTTCTATCGTCCGTTCGATGTGGACCACCGATGATAACCATGGCGCCCAGGTGCAGTTTCACTCCGGACGACACATGCTCGATGGTCGTGTGCCGACGGTGGGGGCCTGGATCAATTATGGGTTAGGGTCGTTGAACCAGAACCTACCCCAGTTCATCAACATGGGGCCCCGCTACTTCGACGTACGCGACGGTCATTACCTGGGCCCCGCCTATGATTCGGTTCCGCTGAAGGTCGATCCTAAAAATCCGCTGCCGTATGCCAAGCCTGAGCTGGATCTCTCTCACCGGGAACAGCAGATCGAATTCTCACTGGTCAATCAGTTGAACCGTCTTACCGCAGAACAGTATCCGAACGACAATACTCTGCAGGCGCGAATGAAATCCTACGAACTGGCATTCCGGATGCAGACCGCCGTTCCGGAAGTGATACGCTTTGACCAGGAAACCAAAGAGACCCAGGATCTGTATGGTCTGAACGATCCGACAACCAAACCGTTCGGTATGCAGCTGCTGGCAGCCCGTCGTTTTGTCGAAAAGGGTGTGCGGTTCATTCAGATCATGCACGGTCCCGGTGCCGCCGGCGCCTGGGATTCTCACTCGAACCTGCAGAAAAGTCATTCCAAACTGGCAAAACAGGTCGATCAACCTGCGGCTGGCCTGCTCAAAGACCTCAAACGCCGCGGTCTGCTCCAGGACACAATCGTCGTCTTCGCCACTGAGTTCGGGCGGACTCCCGGTTCACAGGGGAGCAATGGCCGCGACCACCATCCGTATGGCTTCTCGATCTGGATGGCCGGAGGCGGACTGAAAGGGGGCGTCGCACATGGTACGACCGATGAACTCGGTTTCCATGCCGTCGAGCATCCGCATTATGTGACCGACGTGCATGCCACGCTGATGAAGCAACTTGGTCTGAATGCCCGCCTCCTGGAAGTGCCCGGTCATAAGCGGATCGAGATGGATTTTGGTCATCCGATTGACGATATCATTGCTTAAGTCCGGCTGCATTGAATGCCCTGATTTTCGCATCATTCGGTAAGCTTCTTTCCCACTTGCCAGTCGAAACCGCTTCCAGAACCGGTATAATATCGATTCACGATTATCGATCGTAGTTTGATTTATTCACCCGGTTTCCGCGAAAGGGTTCCTGATGCTGCGTTCCGTCTGTCTTACTCTGACACTGTTTACTTTCCAGCTGTTATTAAACGTCGATTGTGCGACCGCGAAAACCTTCCGGGTTTATTTTCTGGGAGGTCAGTCGAACATGGATGGCTACGGGTACGTCAAAGATCTTCCCGAAGATCTGAGCGCGAAAGTCTCCGATGTGATGATCTTCCATGCAAACCCGGCTCCAGACGCTGTCCCCGTCGATGGACGCGGGATCTGGGCACCGCTGAAACCAGGACATGGCGCCGGTTTTAAGTCGGACGGAAAGGCCAATTCGTACTCTGATCGATTTGGGGTCGAGCTCACGTTTGCCCAGGCGATCAAGGAACTCACACCAGACCAACCAGTCGCTTTGATCAAAATTTCGCGGGGTGGAACCTCGATTGCCATCGATGCGGCGGGCAAATTCGGCTGCTGGGACCCGGATTTCGAAAAAGGGACCGGCGCCGGGCAGGGAATCAACCAGTATGACCATTTTCTGGCAGGCATGAAACGGGCCCTGCAGACGCGCGACATCGACCAGGATGGGGAAGCGGATACACTGGTCCCAGCCGGAATTGTCTGGATGCAGGGCGAAAGCGACGCCGCCTATACTGAAGAGATCGCTCTTCAGTATGAAGCCAACCTCAAACGACTGATGGACTTAATACGTGCGACACTCCTTACGGATGATCTGCCGGTAGTCATTGGTCGCATTTCAGATTCGGGTGATAATCCGGAGGGAAAGGTCTGGAAACATGGCGAGATCGTACGCGATGCCCAGGCGGCATTCGTCGAGAAAGATGGTCATGCAGCCCTGGTGACCAGTACAGACGGGTATGGTTATTCGGATCGTTGGCACTATAATTCAGCAGGTTATGTCGATTTAGGCAGGAAATTTGCCCAGGCCCTATGGAAAGTGCCCCGGGATTAGTACTATCCTGCGTGGAGTACTCCCGTTTCCTTCATTTAGAGATTGTGATTGCAGGTGTCTGTCATGAAACCCGAACTTCTTTCCCCGGCTGGAACCCGTAAAGCCATGCAGTACGCATACGCCTTTGGTGCGGACGCGGTCTATGCAGGACAGCCGCGCTACAGCCTGCGTGTGCGGGAAAACGAATTCAATAAACTGGACGTCATGGCGGATGCGGTCGCTGAAGCCCACAAGCTGGGTAAGAAATTCTATATCGCCAGCAATATAGCTCCTCACAATCTCAAGGTCCGCAGCTACCTCAAAAATATGGAGCCGGTCATCGATATGCAGCCCGACGCGCTGATCATGTCGGATCCCGGGCTGATCATGATGGTTCGCGAGCGGTGGCCCGATGTGCCGATCCACCTCTCTGTGCAGGCGAACGCCGTTAACTTCGCCACTGTCAAGTTCTGGCAGAAGTTTGGACTGACCCGCGTGATCCTCTCTCGCGAACTGTCCATCAAGGAAGTGGCTGAGATCCAGGAAGAATGTCCCGACATGGAACTGGAAGTCTTTGTCCACGGGGCGCTCTGCATCGCCTACTCGGGACGTTGCCTGTTGTCAGGCTACATGAATCACCGCGATTCCAACCAGGGCAACTGCACCAACGCCTGCCGCTGGGATTACAAAGTCAATGAAGCAGTGCAGACACCAGAAGGGGACATTGTTCTTAAAAATCCGCCTCCCCCACAAAAACCGCAGCTGCCGATCGTGGACCAGGTTTTCCTGCTCGAAGAGCCTCAGCGACCCGGCGAATACATGCCCGCCTACGAAGACGAGCATGGCACCTACATCATGAACTCCAAAGATCTGCGCGCAGTTCAGCATGTGAAGACCTTTACCGATATGGGAATCAGCTCCCTGAAAATCGAGGGTCGGACCAAGTCTTTCTTTTATGCCGCCCGTACAGCGCAGGTCTATCGCAAAGCAATTGACGATGCTGCCGCTGGTGTGGAATTCAACTATGATTTGATGGAAATGCTCGACAGCCTCTCCAACCGGGGCTACACCGAAGGTTTCTTCCAACGTCATGCCTCAGAAAGCATGCAGAACTATGAGCACGGTCGTTCGGTCGCCAGCAAGCAGCAGTTTGTCGGCGATATTATCGACCGTGATGCAGACGGCCTGATTGTGGACGTCAAAAACAAGTTCGGGCTCCAGGATGAACTCGAACTGATGACCCCAGCCGGAAACACTGTGTTCTCACTGAAATCGCTGCTGAATCAGAAATCGGAAGCCGTGGATGTGGCACCTGGCAGCGGGCATGTCGTCAAGATTCCCTTCACAGAGAATCAACTCGAAGAGAGTGCCGGTCAGTTGAGTGATCATGACCGGCAGTTCGCGCTGCTGATGAAATCGGTTCAGACACCAGCGACTGTTTCTCTGACATAAAGCAGCTTATTTCTGGCCAGAGATAGTCAGTTCATTATTGACCTTGCGAACTCCCGGTTCGAGCATGGCGAGAAACTCCACCAGCTTGCGAGTCCCGGAGGAATCGACCTGTCCGCGCAACGTAACGCTGTGATCGGCGTTGACCTGAAACTGGACACCGTTCAGTTTTTCATGACGGGTTTTGAGTCGATCGAATGAACTTCCCATGGAAGTGGACACGTTTCCGACGGGAATCGGCGAGGCCGTAAATGCCACCCGTAACTGGGGTCGAAACTCGGGAACTTTCGGACCGGTCTGTCCTGCATTCCGCTGGTTCAGACTGTTCTGGGAACCGCCGGTCGTAGCGCGATTGAAATTCCGAGTCTGCCCTGGAGCACCACCAGTTGCCGACTGGGTGTTATTGCGGCCGATAAACGCATTCTGGGTGGTATCTGAACGGCCAATAAAACTGTTTTGTGCGTTCAGATTTTGGGGCGTCCCCGTCCCGGAAGAGAGTGGTGTTTGAGTATTGTTTAACGGTGATTGAGCCAGGCCTGAGCTTCCCCCCAGGGAAGAGGTTGACCCGCCGATCGACTGGCTGCTGCTCCGGGTCGATTGCGAATTACCGCTGGACGAGAGTGTCTGAACCTGTCCCAGACAGCATTGTGGCTGAAAATAACTGACACACACACAACCGGCGGTGATGATTAGACTTGTGAAGAAATGTCTCGACATGATGTTCCCTTAAAACGGGAGCCGGAATCGGTTTCGCTCTGTACACATTATACCATCGTCATTTCCGGGGGGAAGCAAATAATCTGTTTGCAGGCTTCGCCCCTGATTAACGGTTTCCGCTCAGACGATACTGTCGGTATTCAGAACGTGCCTGAGGTACCTGTACCGATTCCTGTGAAACAGCTGCCGATTCCGCAAGTGGATGTTGCCTCTCATTGAGTAACTGACCTAACTGTTCCTCCAGTCGACGGATACGGAGATCCCGGTCATCGCCAACAGACGCGGCCTCAAGCGGAGCGGGTGACTCAGCGCTGACCTGTTGAATGACTGATTCCCGGACAGGCTCCGGAGAGCTGACGGGCTCTGGAGCAGTTTTCTTCTTGAGATCAGCGGCCAGTTCCAGTCGCTTGCCCCGTTCGCGGCGCGCCAGTGTTTCGACAGTCACAACCTCCTCTTTATTCTCAGAGGGTGGAGGTGTCTGTACCAGAGGCTGAACAGCTTCTGCGTGCGGTTTCTTTCCTTTCAGTTTCACGGAAACCATCCGGGAATAAACTTCGGGCGCTTCTTTCTGAGTCAACCTGACCCGCAGGCCACATTCGGCCTGATCGCTCCCCTTACGCACATAAGGAATAAAAACCTGGTAGGCCGGTCCCAACGTCGATTCGACAGCGTGAACCTGCCAGGCCCCTGCATCGAAATTGAACTGATGGATCGGTTTCGACTGTTCGTCGAGCTGGCCCTGATCATCGTAAAGGTAAACCATGACTTCTCCCTTTACATAGACGGGCGAAGTGTTGTTATGCTGAAAAAAGAGGAGCTGGCCGGCAAAACCGCGAGTCGGTAACCCATCGAGTCCCTTACCTTCAGCCGGTTCCCAGAGTGCGATGACTTCGACAGCCGGCTTCCTTGCACTGGCAAACTGTCCGGAATGCTGCCAGGTCCAGGTCGAAAGCGCCAGGCTGCTACAGCCGGTAAGAGGACTGAAGCACAACAGGCAGATCACAATTTTTTGCAAAGATCTGATCGGAGTCTGCATCACTTAGTCTCGTTTCCAGTAAGGGAACTTTGGTTTCTTGATGAATGATTTCGAAGGGGGCTTCGCTGGCCGGGCAGGCCTTTTGAGTGATTCATAACTCATCTGCTGAATTTCACCTCCCGGAGCCGGCGCGGGAGGTGTCTCAGGCATCGGATTCAGATTTGATTGCGGCATCACAGTCGTGGGAATCTCTTCCAACATGCCGGGCCCATCGGGCATGAATTCGGGTTCACCTGGAGGAACCGCAAAGATGGGTCCATGCATCTCTTCGGCTTTTTCTACCTGGAGGTGAATCCGTTCTGCTTCCACCTGTTTGATGAATTCGGAATCGGCATCGTTGCTGATGATTCGCGGCGTGAGGAAGACCAGAAGCTCTTTGCGACGCGTCGAAAGATAATCATAACGGAAAGGAATTCCCAGGAAGGGGATATCCCCCAGCCAGGGTACCTTGCGTTCAATCGTGGTATCAGATTCGGTGATCATGCCCCCGAGTACGACTGTCTGTCCATTGGGAACGCTGACCGTCGTCTGGACTGAGGTGATATTTTTGATGGGAGATTCTACTACGTTTCCGGTTGTCGCATCGGTAAAGATCGGAACACTCGATCCGTTAAAGTCACTTTTCTCTGCCAGGGTTTCCATGACGATGTTGCCATCCGGGCTGATGCGGGGTGTAACGGTCAGGATAATCCCTGCTTCCGACTGTACGATTACCGGGTTCGCTGAACCGACGGCGGTCACCGAGACCCCGTTGACCACGGGCACAATCTGACCGACCTGGATTTGAGCGGTCACATTATCCACGGTACGAATCTGAGGACGGCTTAAAATGTGAACGTTGCGTTTGGCAGCCAGGGCGCGAATCAGGATACTTACCGATTCCGAACTGGCTGACAGCACCAGCCCGCCGAATCCGAGGTCACTGTTACCACGCTGCAGCGAGAAGTTGCTCAATGCCTGCCCTGCAGTGTTTCCGGTATTCTGCGTATTGTTGGTTCCCAGCGGATTGACACTGTTAAACAGAAAACCTGGTGTTGCTTCCTGGGACACAATTGTCTGGTTGGTCTGCGTCACATTGCTGGACCCGGTCACCGTCTGCTGGACGGTCAGCACGTTATCGATGATACTGCGGTTAAACAGCAGGGAATCCTGCAGCCCCAGTTCCACGCCAAATTCGTCGTCGTTATCCAGTTCCACTTCCACAATCAGAGCCTGGATGATGACCTGTGGCGCCTCTTTATCCAGTTCTTTGACCAGATTAGAAACCTGCTCAAAATATCGAGGAGTCGCACTGATGATCAGATTGTTATTGATTGGTTCCGGAACCACGATCACTTCCCGCTCCAGCAGTTCAAAACTGCTGATCAGATCCGGATCCTGGGCAATCAGAGACCGTTGAGTATCGAGAAATTCGTTGATGGCCTGGGAAACGTCGGCAACCGGAGTGTTTTTCAGCTGAATGACTGTGGTTTCACGTTTGCGGCTGTCGGCTCCATCGAGCTTGAGCAGAATCGCTTCCACAATCTGCAGGGCATCAGCGCCCCCTTGTGCTACCACGGAGTTCGTCCGACGATCGACAGAGAACTTGAGCGGAATCAGGTTGCTGTTCGTATCGTTCACACCGGCGATCTGAATCCCCAGATCGGTCTGCTGATTATCAGTCGAGAATGTAGACTGCAGCAGCGTGACCATTGATTCGGCATCCGCATTTTTGAGCGTGAAGACTTTGAGCTCTGCAACGGAAGTGACCCGTTCGTCGAACTGTTTGATCAGCGCTTCGATCAGCTCCAGACTGTCTTTGGGAGCTGTCACGACCAGGGTATTGGCCCGGGGATCCGGAATCACGCGGATATCAGCCAGCAACCCCGATCTCAAAACCCGGCTCTGCTGGCCTTCGTGAGAAAGATACTCGAGGACGACCGAGCGGGCTTCCTGAAGCTGCTGAGCAGCTTCTCCACCAGCCCCACCGATATTCCCCCCCAGACCGGTTGTGGTCCGGGCTGCAGCCGGGTTCAAGACACTCTGCAGTGTCGCATTCAGCGTTTCAGACAGATCTGCAGCAATGGCATTTTTGAGCGGGAATATTTTGACGCGGCTCACGGCCTGTGACTGATCCAGATCGATTTTATTGATCAAGGCAGCCACTTCCTGCATGTCACGGGGTTGTGCCTGCACGATGATGGAGTTGGTACGAATGTTGGGTGAAACCAGAATTCGTGTTCCCAGTCCTCCCCGCTCGTTATAAAACTCGCGGAGTGTCGTCGCAACCTGACTGGCACTGGCACTCTTCAACTGAAACACACCGAATTCAGTCATGGGATTCACAGGCTGATCCAGTTCCTCGGCCAGCTTGAGGATCGAAGGCATGTCGGTTTCCGGGGCCAGAATCAACAGAGCATTAGGCTTGACCAGTGGAATAATTTTAATCTTCTGTTCCTGTCCCTGGATGGCCCGCAGTTTTACGAGATCTTCGTAAACCCCATTCAGCAGTTCTGCCAGTGCAGTGGAGTTAACGTGCCTCAGGTTTAACAGGTGGATATCGGGACGGGTCCCTTCGCTGAGCTTCTCCAGCTCTTTGATGATTTTCATCAGGGCGGCGACATCTTCATCTTTCCCCCGCAGAATCAAGACCCCCAGATCGGGAACCGATTCGATGTTGACGTTACCACTCAAATCCTGCAACAGTTCGGGCAGCGACGGTTTCGGGGGCGCGGTTTCCGGTTTATCGGCAGGCTGGGGTTGAGCAGGTTCCGTAGCAGGCTTCTCCTGCTGGGGCTCATCAAAGCCCATCTGATCGATGCGTTCCCGCAGTCGACCTATCTGCTGATCTCGAGGAGAAACCAGGCTGTCCGTATAGGATTTGACGGGCATTTTCTGAGGAGAGGCAGCTCGTGCGGAAGCAGTCTGCGTCTGCTGATGTAATGCCTGTGCGACACGACCAATCTGAGGTGATCCCGTCACCAGTTGAACGGATTCAGCATAACCATTGGCAGATCGGTCCAGTTTGAGAACGGTTGCTTTCAGAGCAGCCGCTTTTTGACGCGACGCTTCGAAAACCAGTTCGTTTTTCTGTTTATCGAGACCGACACGAAAATCAACCTGGGGTGAATTGACATCCAGTGATTTGCTGCTCTGTTCATCAATGAAAGTCTGCTGACGCTGATCAAAGACAACAATCCCGGGTAATCCCCGGGGGCCTTCTCCCTGAAGTTCTGACCGTGTTTCAAATGCGTGATAAAAGAGTCTGAGGATATCCGTACTATGAATCGTATGTGGTCGTACGCTGAACATGACCTTTTGAGGCTCAACGGTTTGTTTCTGCAGTTGACGGGCACTGTTTTCAAAAGCCGGTGGTTCGACAGAGTCTGCCAGATCAGCATGCTTTACTGCAGGAGCTGATGTAGGTGCAGGCTTCTGATGCGCGACCCGCTTGACTGCAGATAGTCCCTGCTCCGCCGGGGAAGATGTCTTACCGGCAGATTGAATTGTGGGGCGAATGTATTTTGCTTTGGCAGATCGCATGTCGAGAACGACCAGAAACTTGTCTTTCTGTAACAGACGGAATCCCTTAGGCTCCAGCTCCCGGTTCAGAATCTGAAAAGTTTCTTCAATCGTATGCGGACGTTTATCGCGTCGGGAGTAAAAACCTTTGGGAACAACGTCCATGACCAGGGTGAGGCCGCTCTGTTCGGCTACTTTGCGAAGAACCTGATCCCAGGTGGACTGCAGATGGTTTAAGGTAATATTGGCAACATCTTCATTCGGTTGCTTTTCCTGCTGATCCTCTACTGGCAGTTCTGAGACCGGTACACTTTTCGATGTCACCACAGCGGCTTTCGCTGACTGGTCAGACCCGGCAGCGGCCGGTTTGCGTAGACGGCCCCAAAACCCCAGTTTGTTATCAGCATAAACAGAAAGCGAGGGCCCACAGAGTATAAGAACTGCTAACAGACAACGGAGATGCCTGGAAAAGTTTCTGATTATTCGTTTGGAAGAAAACAAAGGTCACCCCATTTGAATCAGGAGTTAACGACAGGAATTGAGAGTCGGGAATGTGGACGCATCTCGGGCGAGATCGTCTCCGACAGAATCCCTACAATCGTTATTATCGGTAAAGTTTAACATTCGAGTTGAACAAAGGTTTTGTTTTTACAAAGAAAACCAGAGTTTTCCCGACAAGGAACCCTGACTGTAAACCATTTATTTATTTCCACTTACGAACACAGCACCCATACATGCGCAGACAGGATTACACAACTGACATTTTCTGACAGACAGATCAGGAGAAATAGGATTGATACAGGCACTTGGAATAGATGGGAAGGAAAGGTAGAGGCAGAATGGAATTTCCACACTCAAGAGAGGGATCGCGGTGTTAATTTAACACGGGGACTGATGTCAGGTTTCGCAGAGATCTGAAATTTTCTCCCAGAGAGAGCATCCAGGGTTTTCCGTCGATTTCCAGGACGACGTATTTATCCGTAATCGTTTTGACGACCGCATGCAGATCTGCCACATCGATCGCATCGCCCTCCTTGACTTCTCGTTTCTGGTTAGTTGCCCGATTTCGAATCCAGGCGATCCGTTTTCCATCCAGTTCAATGCTGCCCGTCAGAAATGTAAAAAAGGCATCATCCAGCGCGACTGTGACTGCAATTTTCTGCGAGTTGGAGGCAGCAGGAATCCCAGAATCGGTGACTTTGACTGTAACTGGATATTCCTTCAATTCGGCTGAAACGGATGGCGTCCAGGTTAACTCGCCGGTTTCGGCATTGATCCGCATGCCTTCAGGTGCCCCGGCCTCTAATTCAAATCGAAGTTTCTGGGCAGGTTCATCCACGTCTTTTGCTTTCACCTGCAGAGACAAGGGCCGTGCCTGATAAGCCGTCACGGAGGCAACCGTTTCCAGTTGGGGAGCAGTATTCTTTTCCAGGAATTCGATCTCGAATGATTTCTCGACCGTCTGATCTCCTTGCGTCGCAGAAACCGTCACCGGATACCGTCCCACTTTCTGTTCTTTCGCAGGTGCCCATTGCAGTTTGCCCGCTTGAGCCACAATCCCTGGTAGATCTGATTTGACTGTCACCTTAGGAGCAGCCTGGGAGGGGTTAATGCCGGAGAGAGGCAGACTCAAATCCAGCGTATTTCCTCTGACCACAGTCTGTTTTCCGATGTCGCGCAGTTCCAGTTGATAAACCTTATCGGGGACAGGTTTGGCGAAAGGACTGGCATCAGCAATCATCTGATAATCATACAGAGCCTGGAGATACTCTGGCACTTGAACGACAGTGGCCCCTTTGACATGTGGAGCCGGTTTGGTATCGAGCAAGCCACGCTGGACGGTCCACTCAGTCGCATTCCGAGAAGTGACATTCAGAATTTCGTTATCGATTTTGATCAGGAAACTTTCCCCGAGCGGGAAATACCGATCCCCCAGAACTTTGAGCACCTGCGCATCCTGTGTGAGAGGCTGCTGCAGTTTCGTACTGCCGTCCGTCGATTGATTCAAAGGTGCCAGTTCGACAGGTGTCCCCGACTCGTAGCGGGCCGGCACCGTCTGGCTGGCCCCGCGAACCAGGGACCAGGTATCTCCCTTGATTTCATTGACGGTCAGAAATTCCTGGTTGATGCGAATACGAAAAGGGGTTTCCTGGGGAAACTCGCTGGTGCCGTTCACTTTGAGGCTGGTTGCATCAAAATTGAGAGTTGCAGCCAGTCGGGCGCGTGGAAACAACAGTTCGCGCGGTTTGGCTTTGGTTAAGGCCAGTCCTTCTGCTGTCAGTTTCAGTTCAAGCGGATCAGACTTACCGGTGCCTGTCCCGTCCAGTTCCATACTGATGATGTTCTGCCGCAAGTCGGTCTGGTAAAAGTGCAGCAGGAAACGACACAATTGATCGTAGGCAGCGGTCCCTTCCAGGGATACCTGAATGGCGATGTAGGTCTTGCCTTCACGAATCCGTCTCCCCGGGGAGAGCTTGAGATTCGTAATCCCGGAGAGTTCCGCGAGATCATTCAGCCATTCCAGATAGAGCCGCTGCGCATCGTGTTCGTCCGGAGGGAGACTGTGTGCCACCCAGTCTCCAAGCTGTTTAGCGGAGCGAAGCAGTTCCAGCTCTTTCTGCTCTTTCTGGTCAATCTGCTGATTGATGACCTTAAGCTGATTTTGGCGTGTTGTCACTGGTTCGATGAAGGTCCTGTTAATTACAGGCATCCCGAGCCAGACCAGGATCACAGTTCCAAAAACCGCTGCCAGTATTTTTTCACGTTTCTGCATAGTTTAGACATTCAACTCAATTCGATACTGTCGCCGGTCAGTCAGTTGAATCTGCTGACATTATTTCTCGTTCGCAGGTGCTGTTTTCACCTGAGGTTTTTTCTCCTGAGTGTTTTTCTCCGGGGGCAGTCGCTCCGCGTCTATTTCAAAGGGAACCGGATATTCGGTATCCATGGTCAGATTGTTGCTTCGTTTGGGATGCACCCGGTAGTTACTGTGTGCCAGTTGCTGATTCAGATCTCGAACATCCAGATCATCTTTCGCATTTCCTGTTGTCCGCAGTCGACTCAAGGACTGGCCACTGGAACGATTCACCGTGAGTTCGCTTAAATAAATCCGGTCTGTTCCGGGTAGAACGTGGTCGAGTTCCTGGAAGACTTTTAAAGTGGGCGAATTTGATTTTTCCCATTCTTCAATAACAGCCACCGACTCCAGGGTTGGTTGGCCTCGTTTGAGCAGTTCATCCAGATCCCGCTGCACTTTCTTTCGATCTGCGATCTGATCATCCAGATCAGACACGCGGCGCTGCGTGAGGAAGAAAGCGGTGAGCGCAATCAAGACGACTCCCGCTACTCCGAGACCGATCTGCAGTTTTCGTCGATCCGGTTTCTCTTCGGCTTTATGCGGGTGCAGGAAATCCACCGTTTCCAATCGTTTCTGCTGCCGCGAATAAACGAGCCCCAGGGGCCCGGCCAGAGCTCCCAGTTGACTCTGTCCTGCATCGTTTTCCGAGCTATTCACATTGGCCAGCGGATTCAAAACTTCGACCGGACATTGATACTGCGCCTGCAGTTCCTGCACCAGTGAGTGCTGTGAGGTCTCTTCTCCAATTAATATGATGGAGGCAATATTCTGTCCCGCCAGTTGGGCACTGCGCGACATCAGAAACCGTTTCAGTTCGGTTTGAATGATTTGATTTGCAGCTTGTCCCTCTTCTATTGACAGAGGAGTGGAATTGGTAAACAGCAATCGACGCTGCTGTACCAGAGACATTTCCAGATAACCTTCCGCCGGATTCAGGATCAATGTCGGCGGTTCCAGATCGCTCGTGGAGGCATGGGCAATCCATTCTGCAGTGCTGATGGAACTGAGCCCCGTGGAAACGACTTCAAGTCCCATCGACTGAAATGTTTTCAGTGCTTTATCGTGTAATTCTTTCCCGATGCTGGTAACGAGCACCTCGCGAGTCGTCTTCCCTTCCTGAGCTGGCATCAGCAGATAATCAAGCATCAATTGTCCCAACGGAACAGAAGATTTCGTCGCTGTCTGGAACCGGACGATTTCCGGAATTTCTTCCAGGGGAACATCAGGAATTTCGAGCAGCCGTACCGTCGAGTCGTGTCGGGGAAAAGAAATCAGTACCTGTTTTGCCGAGAGCCCGCGGTGGTGAAGTTCGTTCTTGAGCCAACTGCCTGCTGAAACTGGATCCAGAGAGGGTTGATGCTGCTCGGGCCAGGTAATTTCAAACGTGCGTCTGATGGAAACGGAAGCCACTCCAACGTGTGCTTCCACTCCGGTCAGTTTTGTTTTTTCCCAGTTGATTGCCAGATAATCTGCCATACCACAGTTCTCAAATAAATAAATTGAACACGGCTGTCTTCAGATGCCCGCTGCGTTGAATCTCAGTCGCTACTGATCCTGCTGCGTTCCCTGAATCGTCGAGAGGTCATAGCCCGCCCCCAGGTTACTCAAATCGCGGACATACGTAATCCGTGGAGGAATAAAAGTACCATCAATGATCGCCTCCATGCGGGTCATTTGTCCGGATTGCCCGAAATATCCCAGCGACTGTACGTGAAAGACGTCGCCGCCACTACAGATATAAGGAGCCAGTTTCCGCATCTGTTCTATTGTCGTAAGCCCTTCAATCACAAGCCATCCTGTTGTCTGACGGGCCTGACTGATTTCTGTAGAAGCGGCTCCGTTTGTAACAGTCATTTGGGCATTGACGATCGCATGAGCCAGTGTTTCATCCATTTCCGGAATTCCCAGCAGGGTTTCCAGTCGGGCTTCACTGATCTGGATGCGACCTTCGATGTACTGGTTTTTCGTTGTCGTCAGAAGATCGTGCAGGATGGGCAAATTTGTGGTCATGCTGGAGGCATCCGCAGGCCAGGGACTCGACAATGTGGTCTTGGTGCCATCGATTTCGGTTTCCACTTCTGAGCCAATCAGATCGTAGATGGAATTGATCGAATAGGCGGCACCGGCAGAGAGATCCATGCCTCCACGGGTTACGGTGACTCCTTCTTCGGAAAACATCGCTTTCGCCAGACCGTTGGCCAGTTCATTTAAAGCCTGCTGACCCGAGGTGTTGCCTCCCACGGTTGTCAAAGTCGGTCCCGAGTCCAGATCATCAGCAGTCTGTACGGGACCACTCAGTCGATAAGCGACAATGAAACGAGCCTCGTCCGGACCGAGTTCGGTTTCCAGTTCGTCATAGAGTTCGGTCAACATGGTCTGATTCACGTTGATCTTTTCTGAACCATCCGGCCGGATATTGATTTCACGACTGTGGACAGTGAGGTAGGCAGACCAGCCAGCATCCAGTACCCCGTCTGCATTATCCAGAGGAAGAGTTACATCGCCATCGTTCTCGTTCGGGTCGAGGATTCCGTTGCGGTTCGTGTCTTCACCGTAGAGCAGTTCCGGCGTCACGTCGCGGACCAGCAGCAGTTCATCCAGTGATTCCAGAGGTGCGTTTTTCGCGTAGTAGGGTGATTCCAGAGTACTGTAATAATCGCTCTCCGCACCGTAAGCCCGGGGATCGTCGTCTTCATCAATCCAGTCCAGGATAGCAGAAGCGATTTCTTCCGTCATATTCGGGATATACATCAGCCGATCTACCGCGGTGAGCGTGACGTCCTCTGTTTCGAGCTCCAGTTCCAGTTCATCTTCCTCTTCGGTCGCCAGGATATTCAGGTTCAGCTTGCCTGATTCATTACTCAGTCCAAAACGGATCGTTTTCGACTGCGCGTCAGTAACGACCGGAGCCACCACGCTGAAGTAGCCACTGACACGTGGCACTTCACCGGGGACCAGGTTGGTATTCTGGAACTGGCTGGGATTATGATACGAATTCCAGCCATCAATCTCAGATCGATCTCCCACGTAGGCAGCTGCCAGTTCTATCCCTGAGAGCGCCAGTTCGCGCGACTGGAGGGAGCGACCGTAAATATTGGTCGCTTCCATCTCCACAATCATCAGTTCCGAAAACGTATACGCTCCCAGACTGAGCATCACGACCACGACCAGCACTACCAGCAGCGTACTGCCGGCGCGTTCCTGCCCACAGTAACTGGAATCAAATTGTGAGTGTCTGGTGTGTTTCATGAAATTAAGTGCCGCTTCTATCTAAAATGAGCTGGTGTCCTGTTGTGAGGTCTGTAAAACAGAAGGTAAAGCCAGCGGGAGGGCGATCACCATACTGTAGCTATTTGTATAACCATTAATTTTTTCGTTGGCCGGGATCAGGTCTGTCAGCTGTTCATCGCTGCGAAATCCGATAGTAACTTTGATCGCCTGGGGAACCGTTCCGTATTCAGTACTGTCCCAGAGATCGAGCCAGTCGGTACCATCAAAATACTGAAACTGCAGACTGCTGATTTCCGGTGCCAAGAGCACCGATTGTGAAGCCAGCTGTTGGAGATCAGCTGACTGGTCCGCCATACTCATCGACAGTCGATCGCCTTCCAAGCGGGACAGCCCCTGCACATCATCCGCACTGCCGGATGTGTTCCGAAACTGATCACCGGCTGCCCCCTGCAATCCGCCCGCTCCCGCAACTGCCAGAAAATAGGAAACGGAAAGCAGATCGCTGCGGACACTCGCCGTGGTCCCCGGCGTTGAATTCTGGGAGACCAGTAAGGGCTGGCGTGCCGGTCGGCTGGTGTGCAGCACGAGGGACTGATTGTCTCCATAAACACCGATATTCCCCGAAGTGTAGGCATCGTCGGTACTGGTTACCTGAATCTCGATGGTTGTTGTCTCTTCTGTTTCTGTATCGGAGGTACTGGAAGAGTCAGAGCTCTCAGTCTCTTCCTCTGCGGTGGCCGGTCGATAGGTAACACAGTTGAGGTCATGCGAAATTTTCTGAAAGACCGCGCGGGCAATCTGTGCCTGTTCCACCTGCTTGTGTCCGAGAGTCGTATATTTCCAGTATAGATCCAGTGCCGCATAGATTGCCGCCAGTAACAGGCTGGTCAACCCAATCGCCAGGATCACTTCCAAAAGTGTGAAACCAAACCGTGAACGGAAATGAGATCGGGAACGTATCATAGCTGTTCCTCCAATGTCATTTCTGTGGTGGACTCCACGGTATTGGCGGCATCAAGCAGCATCGCCGGATCCCGGATCTGTCGCGTCAACTGATAACTGGTCGTGACTGTATCACCCGCCCCGGCGTACTGGACGTTGACGGTCAGCAGCAACATGTTATCATAAGCGCCCGGCTGAACATCCAGGCTCCACTTCCAGTTCTCTTCATCCTCAAAAGCGGCCTGGGACACCGATTCCAGGGGCTGAGCCCCCGCCAAGACCTCCGAAAGTTTTGACTGACATTTTAGGATGGCCTGTGTCCGCAGCTGTGCCTGAACTGCGGCCCGAGAACCGATGCCGATCAGTTGGCTGAGCGCGGAGAGGGCACCCAGAAAAATCGCCAGGGAAATCAGGACTTCCAGCAGTGTTAAACCCGCTCGTGACCGAACTCGTTCCTGTGTTCTGTTCATGACGATTTCCCTTGTACGTAGGAAACCGTGGCCGATCCCGTCAAGCCCCGCAATTGAACGCGGGCGACGGGGCGTTCTGCTTTCAGAACATCCTGATTCAGATCAAAGGCGGCTGTACCATCCGGGTAAAAGGTAATCGGAAATGCCCCCTGCATCCAGTTCCAGTCTTTCGAATTCGGCTGGTTCGACAGCCAGGCGAAAGGAACCGCCGCCTCGGTTACCACAGCGGAAGTCTGTTTACTGAACTGAAACTCCTCGGGTAGTTTTCCGGAAAGGACCGTCTGGCTGGCTGAAGTCGTGACGGTATCGTCTCCTGCAGCTTCGCCTCCCAGCAGTCCCTGATCAACGGGGACCACCATGTACTGTTGCCCCCCCGGTTCCAGAAAGACCTGATACATCACCCCCTGTTCAATCGCTCGCACCCGGGCTGCCGCGAAAGCAGAATTCAGATCCTGCATGCTTTGCCGGAGACGATTTCCCGCACTGATCCGTAACACGGCAGGCCAGACCACGCTGACCAGGACCAGCAGGAGTGCCAGCACCAGTAGCATCTCGAGCAGTGTGAAAGCTGCACGACGGTGATGCTGTTTTCTTAACTGGTACTGTCGGCTGGTCACGTTGGACATCCCCTGGATTCATCAGAGCCTGGATCGAGACAGTTTACTCTGTCTGATCCCAGTTATTGACATCGTCGCCGGATCCATTTTCATCCTGCTGGTTCGGGCCCGAAGACCAGATTGCCGGCTTGGTGGACTGGGCTTTGTTGTTGGGATACTCGTAGTGGAACATCTGCCCCCAGGCATCCAGAGGCAGAGATTCGATATACGGCTCAGCTGCTTTGCCATCCGTACTGACGGGCTCCATCAGTAACTGCAGTTGTTCGGGGCCCCCTTGCGGGTATTCGCCGTTATTCTCGGCAGCATACAGTTTGAATGCCTGTTCCAGGTTATGAATACTGGCCCGGGTGGCTTTGATATTCGCTTTTTTCTGGCTGCCCAGCAGGTTCGGTACCACCATCGCTGCGATCACGAGGATAATTCCCAGTACGATCAACATTTCGAGGAGTGTAAAACCACGCCGTTGCTGTCTGTTGTCTGATTTGATTCGTTTCATGTCTCCATCCTTTTTACTCTATACTTGTTCCAGAAGGGATTGTTCTGGGTTCTACCTGTCTGAGATAAAACCAATGACTTTTCATTTATTATTATATTAAACCGGAGCTTTGGAACACCGGTAAAAGTAAGGCTAACATCACAAATACGACCACAGCAGCCATAATCAGCAGCATCAGGGGTTCCAGCATACGGACAAACATATCCAGCTTACGGTTGGTCTGGCGTTCCATGTTGTCTGCAATATCGATTAACACCTGTTCCAGATTGTTGGCTTCTTCACCCACGGCGATCATTTCCACCACTTCTTCCGGGAATTGTCCACTCAGGGCAAAAGGCTGGGCAATCGATTTGCCGGCTGAAATGCTTTCTGCCGCTTCACCAATTGAGTTGCTGATCACTTTATTTCCAGCGGCATCTTTTGCGATGCGGAGGGACTGCAGGATGGGGACGCCGTTGGCCAGTAGAGTTCCCAAAATCCGACAGAAGCGGGCAATAGCCAGGCTGCGGACAATCGCTCCCAGTCCATAGGCGTTTAGCCGAAACTGATCGAATTTGAGACGACCTTCTGTGGTCTCGATATATTTATAAACCGCGGCCACTGCCAAACCGATCGCAAAAAAAATGATAAACCAGTAAGACTGCATAAAAGCACTGAAACTGAGCAGCGTTGTGGTTGCCCAGGGGAGGTCACCCCGCTCAGACATTCTTTGAAAAATGGGTTCAAATTTGGGAACGAAGTAGACCAGCAGAAAGCTGACGATCACGGTTCCGAAAGTGGTCAGGAAGGCAGGATAAATCATCGCCCCCACGACCCGGTTTTTCAGTTCTTCCTGGTGATCGGTAAAGCTGGCAATCCGCTTCAAAACATCTTCCAGGAAGCTGCCTTCCTCGCCGGCGCGAACCATGCTGACCGCCAGTTCCGAAAAGACTTTGGGATGCTGGCCCATCGCAACTGCGAGCCGGGTCCCGTCGGCGACTTCCGCCCGGACTTCTTCCAGTACCTGTTTCAGAGACGGATTGGTCGACTGTTTATTCAACAACTCCAGGGAACGCAACAGCGGCACTCCCGATCTGAGCAAATCGGCGAGCTGCGTGTAGAAGACGGACAGGTAGCGGGCACGAACCCGTTTACCGGATCGCTTCAGCTGTGCTTTGGCGGAGTCGGCCAGATCCACTTTGACCGGAAACAGACTTCGGGCAGCCAGAGAATTCAGCGCGTCCTGCTGATTGGCAGCAGAAAGCACGCCCATCACCTGGCGGCCTGTTGCTTCACGCGCGATATACTGAAATTCCGGCATCTGACTGACTCTGTTTATTCACAACACTTTTCAATAAAACAAAACTCTCGGCAGGAAAACCTGTTAAATATCTCCCTTGGTCACCCGCAGGATTTCATCGATCGAGGTAATTCCTGCCAGAACCTTTTCCCAACCGGCATCTCGCAAGGTTTGCCAGCCGTTCTTTCTCGCGTAGTCACGAATCTGTCCCGAGCTGGCATGCTCGGTACATAACTTTCGGATCACAGGATCATTGACGAGCAGTTCCAGAATCCCGATTCGTCCTGAGTATCCCATCTCCCGGCAGTGTCGACACCCGACCGGCTCATAGATCTCCTGCATCCGTTCCAGCGGAAAGTCCGGAGGTATCTTATCGGGGTGCGGCTGATGAGGCCGTTTACAATGCTTACACAACACACGCACCAGTCGCTGTGCCAGAACTGCTTCGACGGTACTGGCAACCAGATAGGCTTCCACGCCCATATCGATCAAACGGGTAAAGGCTCCCGGAGAATCGTTCGTGTGCAATGTGCTGAAAACAAGGTGCCCTGTTAACGATGCCTGGATCGCGCTGTTGGCTGTTTCTCCATCGCGAATTTCCCCGATCAGAACCACATCCGGGTCGTGACGCAGAATACTTCGCAAACCAGCGGCAAAGGTCAACCCGATGCGTGAATTCACCTGAATCTGGCTGATGCCTTCACTGTGATATTCGACCGGATCTTCCACGGTGATAATTTTGGTTTCCGGGCTTTTAATCTCATTCAAGGCACTGTAAAGCGTCGAAGTCTTCCCGCTACCAGTGGGCCCGGTCACCAGAATGATTCCGTGCGGCAGTTCGATCATCTCGCGGAAAGTGGACAACATCTCCGGATTGAGGCCTACATTATCCAGCCGGAAAACCATGCGTTCCTTATCCAGCAAACGCAGTACGACTCCTTCACCGTAAATCATGGGAATAATCGAAACACGCACATCGATTTCGCGTCCCGTAACCCGCAGTTTGATGCGACCGTCTTGTGGCAGACGTTTCTCTGCAATATTCAGATGCGCCATAATTTTCAGACGCGTAATAATCGCTGAATAAAAATGATTGATTTCCGGCGGTACCGACTGCACGCGTAACAAACCATCCACACGGTACCGCACAACCAGACCGGTTTCATGCGGCTCAATGTGCACGTCACTAGCCTGCTGCTGCAGCGCTTCAACCAGCAACTCGTTAACCAGGCGGATCACCGAGGCGGTCTGTGCCATGTCGGCCAGTTCGCCATGCTCATCGGAAACTTCTTCAAGCAGTTCCACACCGTCTTCAGCCGCTTTCTGTGAAACCAGTTCGTTGATCGTATCGCCGCCGACCCCCAGATTTTCCTTGATCAGGTCGACGACGTCTTCGTGCAGGGCCAGTACCGGTTCCAAGACCTGACCACTGAGTGAACTGAGTTCATCCAGGGCTTCGAAGTCGAAAGGATCGGCTGATGCCACCAGTACTCGACCGTTCTCTCGTTTCAAGGGGAGCAGAGAATGGCGAAAGATAGGAGTGGCTGGAAACTGGGACAACAGCTCGGTATCGACCTGGTAGTCTTTGAGCTCGAAGTATTTCATGCCCAGTTCATCTGCAAATGCTTTGAGCAGATCTTCTTCGGAGGCGAGTCCCAAATCCATGACCACGCGGTCCAGACGATGACCATTGGCCGATTGCTGCGCTAACAGCAACTGGCGTTCGTCAAGGATGCCACGTCGTTGGAGAATATCACTGATTTCCATGGATTTGACTCAATGGTAAAACGAAAGCTGCAGGAAATGAATTCAGGTAAGTTTACCGTCCACGGCTCCGACCGCCGAAACGACTGCTGCCGCCACGTGAGCCACCATCGCTGCCAGGGAAACGGAAGCCACGTGAGGAACGGCCGCCAAAGGGGGAACCGGAATCGCCTCCCGGAGAAGCGCCGCTCATGCGTTCCCGCATCCGCTGTTCGAAGAAGCGACGAATCTCTTCGCCTCGATCACTGGAACCGGGTGAATTATCAGGCTGGCTGGAGCTGGAGGGAGTTGGTTCGGTTGCTTTCTTGCGGGAGTCACCGCCTGTGGTGCTGACACTCACATTTGGCAGCAGGGAGGTCAAAGCATTCTGGATCAAAGCTGAGTTGCCATTATTCAAAGTGACAACGCGGACCGATTTGCGGGACATCTGCGCGGAATAATCGAGTTCACGAACCAGAGATTCAATTTCCTGGAACAGGGAATCATTGGCAGACACCAGCAGTTGATTGGCGTTGGCATCCACGCTGACCGCCAGTTTCGCTTCGGGCGGTTTGGCATTAGAAGAACTCTGTGATCCTCTGCCTCCCATCATCGCGGCAAAAGGGTTTCCGCCCCCCCGTGAGTTATTCTGCGGTTGGGGAGCCTGCATATAGTCCTTGTAAAGTTCTTTGACGATATTCGCAACTTCCGTTGCAGAAGCATATTCCACGGGAATGATCCCGGGGGAACGATCCCGCAGGGAATCGGGTAATTCAGAAGCATCGAGGACTTTGAGCATCTGTTCGACGGAGCGCACCTTATCGGGAGGCCCTGTGACATACAGTGCATTGGAGCGTGCCTCGGGAATGATACGCAGTGTCTGTGGCCCCATCCCCAGGGTTGATAAACCGGTCGCATCCATCAGGCCGCCACCGATCGAAGAGAGTCCACTCAGCATGCTCGAATCCCCAACTGAATCAGAGACAGAGCTGCTGGGGAACAGGCTTTCCAGCATCTTGGCTGTGGCGGTCGCATCGGCAGAACGCAGATAAAAGACCGTCCATTGATTTTTCGGGGGAATCGCCTGGGTTAACGCTTCGATCATTTTCTCCAGACGATTCAGAGCTTCCTGATCGGTGGACGTGATAATCAGGTTATCGCCATTCGTAGAAACCGCGATGGGATTTTTCTTTTCAGCACCACTGGCAGCCCTGGTTGACTTTTGCCCCGATTCCGTTGACTGTTTTTCCGCTTCGGCGTCCGCTTCCGAATCGGTATCGGTTTTTTGTTCGCTGGCAGTAAACAGGAATCGTGTCTGATCCGTATCTGCTTCTCGATGCTCCTTTCGAATCGGACGGTTAAGGGGAGTGCTGATATTGCGAGACGGATTTCGATAACCCCGATTGCGAACCGGATTCTCATCTTCACCCAGCACCCGTTCCCGAATCTGATTTCCTTCTGAAGGAACCACGATGCGAATCGGATTTTCATCACCAGATGAAGCCGACCAGAGTTTATCAATCAACTGCAGGATTTCCCGAGAATCCCGACCTCCCAGGGGGATGGTACGAATGGGACCACGGTTGGCATCTTCCTCGACTCTACCAGTCCCATCTTCGCCCAGTTGGGCCAGCAGGGCTTTGACCTGAATGACCTGATCCGGTGTGCCGCGAATCAATAGACGACGTCCCAGCAGGTCTGCTTCGATGGTGGGAGCATCGTTTCCATCCCGCAGAAACAGTGAGCGGAGGGTGGTGGTTGCCGAAAGCGGATCCAGTTTGCTCAGGTTGATCACAGACACAGACTGGCTCCCTCCCTCGCCATCCAGCTGGCGGATCATCCCTTCGATTTCCTGGTGCTCCTTGGGAGTCGCAAGGATATGAATCTTGTTATTACGACCATCTTCATTCACAACGACACCCGGCATCATGGCATCAAGAGTTTTTGTTACTTCACGTGAATCGGAGGAGCTGACAGAGTAGACACGCAGAAAAGGTTTATTGCCACCGGGAGACAACAGATTACCTTCGTCAACATCGATGGATTTGATAATTTCTTCTGCCAGTTTGATTTGAGCTGGAGTCGCGGTAACGAGCAGCCGATTCGTACGAGGATCAGCGGTCACCTGTGTGGAAGAATCCTTGGTCGTCTGCTGAGGGGGAGGCGAGCTGTCCCGACTGCTGCGACGACGGTAATCATAATATCGCGATGAGGTTGCACTGGCACTCACATTCTGAGTTGAGGATGGCAGACCAAACTGGCTGCGAACGATTTTCTCAGCCTCGTTCGCGTCGATGAACTGTAACTCGAATGAGCGGAATGCCAGATCGGTCGGGCCGGCATTAGCAATCGCGCCTTCCAGCAGTTTTTTGACACGCTGCAGATTACTGCCGATGTCGGTGACGATAATGGAGTTGGCTGTTTTCAGTGCGACTGATTTACCCTGAGGCCCCAGGATGGCCTGCACCTCTTTGGCAACCTGATCGATGTCAACGCCTTCCAGCTGGAAGGTCACGCTCATCAGTTCATTTTTACCACGCTGGTCAAGCTCACCGGCATCGACAATCGGTACCAGATTCGGCGGGATACCGTTGTCAATATTCAGAACCACCAGGAACTGATTCCGACGGACAATCACGTAACCTTTCTGGAGCAGGTAGCCGTTGATGATATCCAGCGCTTCGGTGGGTGTGTAAGAACCCTGATCGTAATAGTTGAATGTGCCGGGGGGAACATCATTCAGATCGAGCGTGTACCCCGCTGATTCTGCAAATAATTTCAAAACATCGCCCCAGGGAGCAAAGCGGAAATTGAACGACATTTTGCCGACTTCCCCGGGTTTTTTCGCGGGAACGGTCTCGTCATCCGCGGCTTTATCGTTCATCGCCACCGCTTTGGCACCGAAGGAAATGCTGCGGTCTTCAGGTTTGAGCCCCTCCGGCTCAGTTGGAATCTGTGGTCGGGGTCGTGGGGCAGGGCCGGGAGTGCTGCTGACAGCAGGAGCTGCTCCCGTCGAAGGGGCCTTTTCTTCTGTCACCAGTGCCGGTCCCAGCATCTGCTTCCATTGTGTCTGTTGATCTTTAGTCAGGATCGCTTCGATTTTCTGATCAAATTCCTGCTGCAGTTTTTCCCGTTCTTCTGAAGAGGCACGACGTCCCAGATCGCGTCGCGCATCGGAACGCTGCTCTTCGAGCTCTTTAATTTTCTGCAACTGCTCGTCGGTCAGCTTGAGCTGCTTGGCCGTTTCGTCATCAGTCAATTGACGATATCCATTTTCCTGCAGTTGCAGCTGTTTCAGTCGGGCCGTCTGTTTTTCATTGAGGACTCCCCAGAGCTTGGCTTCCCCTTCGGTGCGCTGTTTTTCGAAGGAGGCACTCATCTCTTCGCGAACTTTGGTGCGCTCCTCGTCGGTCTGCGCATCCCGCATGCGATTCATGAAGGGTTCCATCGACTCCCGGCTGGGACGCATTGCCTGAGCCGCTTCCTGGAGTTGTTTGATCTGCTCTTCGGTGAGCTGGAGCTCTTTCTGGATCTCCTCACGCATCACCATAAAACCGATTGCCCCCCGGAAGCCACTAAAACCGCCTCCGCCGAAGCCACCTCGAAAACCACCCCGATCTCCTCCAAAGCCGCCCCGGCCACCAAATCGGCTCCGGTCACCACCGAAGCCACCACGATCCCTGCGGCCTCCAAAACCACCTCGATCCCCGGATGGTGATGGTTCCTGTGCCTGGATCACGGAGTGTACAGAATCTGAACAGATCAGTGCGACAAACAGGACAAAGAAAAAACTGAGATGGAATTTCATATTTCGGTTCATAGGGAATCACGATTCTGCAAAAAAACGGCAATGAAGTGCGATCGAGATATTCTTTTGATCATTATGCTAGAACTGAAGAAAATCAATTACAAGCTTAAAAAAACGTTTTGAAAACTATCACCTTATACCACAAGGGCTTACGACTCGTTTCAAAGATCCCGGGTTTCTCTCAGAAACAAACGATCTTTTATCAGGAGTCCGGTGTTTCTATGTTAGAGACTGAAAAAGGCTTAATGCAGCTCATAATAAGAGATGCGCAACTTCCCTGTCTCTGTTTATTAAACACGGTATTTGGACCTTAAGACCGCTCTAATTCCTGTGGAGTTTGAAAATGTTCCGGTTTGTCCGATATTTCATTCCATTTGTACTGCTGGTAACGTTCAGTTCTGATCTGGCATTTGCGCAGCCAGGTGGCGATAGTCGCTCACGAGGCTTTATGTCGTTTCTGGATCGCAACAGGAACGGGGTGATTGAACCTGATGAATTTCAGCGGATGCCAAGTCGTTTCCGGGAAATGCTGGAATCTGCGGGCGTCGACACCTCCCGCAGTATGACCGCTCAGGAATACGAACGGGTGATGCCCCGCATCCTGGAACAGATGCGCAGTCGCCGCGGATCATTTGGCGGTGATCGTGGAGACAGTGACAGCCGGCGCAGTTTCAGCTTTTCACGCGGCCCGGGAGGTCCCGGGTTTGGCGGACCTCCTGGATCTTTCTCCCGTTCCAGTGATGACGGAGACGATGATCGGCGGGGTGGTTACGACCGCGACTCAATGCGCAGCCGCTACGGATCGTTTCAGCCGGATCGGGGGAGTGACGACAGTTCCTCACGAAGCCGTTCCAGCAGCAGCAACCGCTCCAGCAGTTCCAAGTCGGAACCCTCTAAACCAGTTCGCACCACAGTCGATTTGAATAAAGACTTTGTACCACACGACACCGATCAGGATGGGCAGATCGGGCTTTATGAATGGCGGAAAAACAACCCTGGTAAACTTGCTGATTTTTTCACGATGGATTTAAACGGCGATGGATATCTGACACCGAAAGAGATTCAGCTTTCGAAAGCGGGTACGCCACAACGCAGTGCCGCCTCGTTTATGTTTGCGTTGAATACCGGGCAACCGGGAACTTCCCCGGCAGCCCCTCAGGGATCTTCGCAGACTGCGGCTCCCTCAACCAAGCCAGAAGAGAAAACAGCTCAACCCACAGCAGAGACGAAGCCCGCGGCCCCCAGTTCAGACCCGATGGTCAGTCAGGCGAATTACTTTTTTAAACTGCTCGACCGGAACAAAGACAGTTCGATTTCTGCCGAAGAATGGCAAAAGAGCCGTTCCATGCGGCGGATGTTTGATGAAGCCAATATCGACCTGACCGTGACGATGTCTCAGGAACAGTTTGTCAAACACTATGTAACGATTAAAAGTAATTAATGGTGTCCTGACATGCTGCCAGGAAATGGCATCTCTCGGTACTATTGTTTCTGTTTTCGCTGTTTCTGCTTTAGCTGATCCATCCGCTTTCGCAGCCGATCTTGTTCATTTCGATTCCGGCGTTCCTGATTCTGGTCAAAGCGTTTGGCGATCGAGACCCCGAGTAGTTTCAGGTATCCCTCCTCAAACAGAAACCGGGAGCGGATTCCCGTTTCGGTGGGTTGAGTTGTGATCAGCACCAGATCGTTCTTAGAGTCGAAAACGCCGTCCAGAACTCGCATGATGTCGCTGGCGTTGATTTCTTCTTCCGAGAACAACTGGAGCCAGGGTTTCAGATGAAATTCGAACTGCACGGGGGCAGTCCGCTGAATTTTCCGTTCTTCGGGAGTCGCTGTGTGAATCTGTTCGATGGCCTCATTCAGCGCTGCGACAGCGATTTCCGTTCCCATCGCGAACCAGATCACCTCAGAATCAGCGCCCACATACAGGGAGGGAACGCCCCCCAGAAACCGTCGCTGGCGATCGTCTGCTGATTTCGTATCAGGCTGTAGTTGATGCAGGGCAATTCCCTGCACGGTTTCTGCGTTGGTAAAAATGCGGGCCTTATTATCAGATTGTTTCTCAATGCGATTAATCAGATCCAGTAGAGCTGCCGGCAGGTTTGACGACGGGGCGACTTTGATGCCGCCAATCAGGGCGAATTTTTTCGATGGCGTCGAGACCAGTTGTACGAAGGCGTCGAGGTGCCCTTTATCAACCTGGGATTTGACGGGGGCAAAGAACTGCTGCACCGAATTGGTCTGCTGCAGTCGCTCTTCTTCAGAGAGCAGTTTTTCTCCCAGCTGTTTTTCGAAGAACGTGAGATACTTGAGATAAGTTTTACGGTCACGACGGGCCATGATTGTCGAGATGGAGGCGGCCAGCGGCAATGTTTCACGGGCGGTCACCACGCTGAAGTAGCTAGCCTGGCCGGGCATGTTTTTCATGCTGCGCGCCAGGTCACTGTTGGGCCGGGCCTTGATCAACATATCGACAATGCCCAGTTTCTGTTCCTGATCTAGATGCGCCCCTAAGGTCAACTGCTGCCCTTCATTCAGGAAGTACTCAATGTTTTCCAGGTTCTGTTTCCCCGACATCTTGCGCAGTTCGTAAGCAGCCTGCGATTCCCCATCCCGCTGTTGCAGCTGGGTTTCGATGGCGGTCCGGAAAAAGCCGAGAAATGTCGTCCGCATCAGCTCGGGGATCGAACTCAAATCCAATCGTACCGCCACTTCGTATTGAGCGGTCAGGCTCTGGTACTGCTGTGCGGGATCTTTAAACCGATGCGTTTCGAACAGTTCCAGATCGGTCTCTGCACCTCCCCGCAGATGAAGCTGATGAGCATATTTTTCTTCTACGCGAAAGTAGAATGCGCTGTTTCCCGCGTCGATCACATACAGATCTTTCTCCCGAGGCAAACGTTCTTCCGCCTTCATCATTCCGGGCAGCAGGGCCTGAAAAGTCTCAAGAAAATCACTGATTTTTGAGACCGGGAAATAGGGGATAAACACCGGCTGAGGCAACAGACCGGTTTTCAGATAGAGTTCCAATCCCAGGTTACGATTCTTGTCCAGGCCTTCCAGATCATTCACGTTCGCCAATGAAGCGGAAGCGATTTCTGCAATCTCGGGTCGTTCGCCCAGTTCAAAGATAAAGTCAATATCCTGCAGGACCCGCTCCACGCTGGCGACATTCACGACCACAACCGGTTTCGGCAGCAGTGACTCTACCGCCTGGCTGGATTTTTCTTTCTTGTCGTCTGCTTTTTTCGCATCCGGCTCCTGCGCCTTGAGAGTACTGGCACAGAACAGGACCGCCATTACAGTCAGGCTCAGCACCGAGCGCCAGTTATTTTGGAGTAAGCTGCCTGGGGAGAATGGAAATGTCATCTGATCCCTTTTCACAGAATTGAGTTTCACCTGGGGATTGGAGCCGGAATATCGATCCCAAACATGCCGACTGGGCATTGACCATTCAGACCTGCACAGAAATTGAAATTGTGCATTTTTCTGAGTCCAACCTGAACCGGCTGCCAGATCGATTGCCGCGCTATCATCCTGTATACCCCTGAAAAAATCAAATAGATTCAGGGATTCCGGATTTTCTCACAGCTGTGAGCAGCCGCGTGCGCTCAGTAGAGAGATCGCCCAATTGGTTACAGAGCAGGAACTTGGGGCAGATTGAGGTTATCCAGGAGTTTCTTGCGTTCCTGCCGGTTCTTTTTATCCTGCTTGTAGTGGTGCGGCAGCACGCGTTCGTGATACGTCTCCAGAGGGCGGACCAATGTCCGATCCAGCACTTTTTTCCTCAGGGACCATTCCCGTTCAGTCACTCCGGCGATTTCGTGAATCTCATCCATCGTTTCGAATGCCTGCTCGATGGCAGAGATACTGAGTTCGATATCATGCAGCGCCTGTTTCGAAGTCACCGGAGGCGCCTGAGAACGATTGTCCCAGCGGGCCTTCAATGCCTGCAGCAAACCATTCAGATGATCCCACTGCTGTCCGGATTCCTGGAACAATTCCGGTTTCGTTGCTGCCAGTTCCATTGCCCGGACTACGGAATTGATCGAACGATCGGAACCTGCGCCATAATTGATTGCGTGCAGACGATGGGCGAATTCCAGGATCGGAGGTGCCTCTTTTGATTTTCTGTATAGCTCTGCGACTTCATCGTGCATGAAGTACGTGATCATCGGGTCATAGATCGAGCTAAACCGGGAAACGCGACTGATCAGTTCCATTGAAGGCGAGGGCTTTGCCATCGCATCGGAAAGTGCTTTGAAGTAAAGCATGCGGCGTTTGTCTTCGTTGTGAATAAAATCATCTTCATTGGCCGCTTCCGCTGCGACCTGCCTGATCAGTGACCGGGGATTGTCAGTGATCTGTTCCTTGGCTGGCTTACGGTACTTCCAGAATTGATCCGGATATTGCACCATCAGCTTATTCTGGGCCGTCACTTCAGAGAGTCTGCGCAGTACAATCGGATCGTCCTGTTCTTCGTGCATCCAGTTGATCAGTCGCTCCGTCCGCTGGTCCCGCGAAACCATCTGCTTGACTTCTTCCCGTTTGAGCCCCCAGCGCATCATTTCATAGGGGAGCGTGAAGGCAAATGTTCCTGTGGCTGCACTGTTTACAGAGGTTGGTACATCTGCCACCATCTGTTGCAGCGACTCGTCGGAGTAGGCTGCCAGGTTTAACAGCACGGACCAGTCCCAGCCTACCTGCGCCAGCGTGCTGCGGACCTGCGGTGCCTGGATTCGGTCGATCAAACCTTGTCTGACAAATCCCTGTTCGGAATTCGTTGCCAGGAAGAGAGTTTCCCCATTCGCGATTTCAATAGCCATGACCTGTTTGAATTCAGTCAGGAAAGTCCGGGCGATGACCCGCAAGGGTTGAGCTCCAAAGTCAATATGCTGAAATCGCTGGCAGAATATCCCCCCCTCTTTCAGGTGTCGTGACACGTTACGATAAAAGTCAGCTGTATACTCCGACTGAGACTGTGCCACCACAGACTGCACGGGATTGCTGATGATCAGATCATATCCAGTTTTATTTTCAGTTCGCGCTGCCATCGCCAGGGCAACCGGTGACTGAATCAGTCTGACCCGCTCTGAATCGAATGCAGAGATCGAATTACGAGTAGCAATCTCCTGCTGATACATTTGGACCAGGCTGGGATCATGCTCCAGGCAGGTAATATGCTGTACGGGAAAATCGAGGCTCGAGTTGAGGCTCACACCAGATCCCAGCCCCAGAAATAATACATCGGCAGGACGGTCATGCAGCACTGCCGGAATCACAAACGGCATCAACTCACCTGTTGTATGGGGACACAGACCGGCGTCAGTCGTAGTGACTCCCACAGGCAGGCCGCTACGACGAATCTGCAGTTGGTTTTCGTGATAGGACCAGACAGTAAATGTTCCATGCTGCCCCTCCACTTCAGACAGACAGCGTCCCTCGTCCATATAAGGCAGCAACTCAGGTTTTAAACCGTAGCGGAGCCCCGTGAAAGTATTTGTAGAAAACAGCAGTTTCGTGGAACGGCGTGAATCGTAATTGTCATACCCGGACAGAGACACGGCCAGCAGGACCACGGCGCAACCAAGACTGATCGCCTGCCAGCGTGTGCGAGGAATCCGGAACTGAACGCCCCAGATCAGCAGTGCCAGACAGGCTAACGCCCCGGTCGTCAGCAGCGAAACCAGCTTGAGATCAACATGAAGTGTACCAATCAGCGACGAACCGCAAAACAGTCCCGCCAGCAGACAGAACGGCTGCCAGACAGGTAGTCGATAAACGGGAGTCTCTGTTGCGGCAGTTGCCTGCCGGGTAATTGACAGTCTCAACCAGCCTCCCCAGCAGAAGCCCAGAGGAGCAAAGAGTACTGACAGCAAACCACAGCGGACCAGGGACAGCAATGACACAAATTCGATATAGGCATTAGCATACAGCATCCAGTTCACGAGCAGTGGAAACAGAGCCAGCGTGCCGGCTCCGACCAGAGCGGCTCCTACTGTCAGTCGTGACGCCAGCTGAGAGACGCGCGCGCAACTTCGTGCCTCGATCCAGGCCAGGGCAGCTGCGACTCCAGCAATCAATGACGCCCAGACGGTGATTTTCAAATACAAGGAGTCCGGAAACAGCTGAAAGACAGCACGACTGATGACCACGGTCAGAACCCCAATCGCCAGACTGACCAGATAACTGCTGATCAACAGAAGATTGGAAATGTTCCTCTGTGTCCGGGGAACTTTAACTGTCGTTGTTGGCTCCTGTGAAATCTGCACCGTCGCACTCTTCAACCAGGTAACACAACCAGGTAGAAATTGTTTTGCCAGGTCACCCAGCCAGGGACTGATGCAGGAGAATAAAGCGATTCCTGCAGCGATCGCCAGAGAAGCATTCCAGCCCAGCGCAGGAACCAGCCAGCAGGCTGCCATCATCAAGGCGAGTGTCATACCTGCCAGATACCGGGCCAAGGGTGAAATCAGTTGCCTGCCCGCCCCTGTCTGTTGAGTCAGAGAAATTTTGACGGAAAACCAGCAGAGACGTGCTGACCAGAAAACAACCGGTAGCAACAGCGCCATCGCGGAGAGGATCATCAGTCCTGTTAAAAAAACAGGATTCGACAGTTGCTGCAATGAGATCAGATGTAGAATCTGATTGAACTGCCAGAGGAGCAGGGGAAAACAGAACGACCAGATCGCAAGCAGGGCCATCATGAGGTACGTCCGAAGTTGATCCTGTTTCCGGAATGTTTTTTCAGAACTGTTTGCAGGTTGTGACGACGCGCGTGCAGGGAACCCCAGCCAGATTCCCATGGCTACAGTGAGTCCCACTCCTGTGGCGACAGCCAGGCCGTCCCCGACCAGGGTTTGAAAACGTTGAATACAGGCAAGCAGAAACAGTCCACAGATCCAGCCAGCCAGGAATGAGAACCCCAGTCTCGTTTGCGCAAAGGAGAGGGTGGTTTTGAGTAAATTTTGAGCGAACGAACGTATCATGGCTTCCTTGCCTGTCGTTATTGATCAATCAGAATTGCAACTAGTCTTAAAGTTTCATACTCTAAGTCATTCCTTAAGAGTCCCTTAGCAGCAATTATTGCCGATAGAAGAACAGGGACAAACAGCCGTGTTTTATCGAATATACGTAAATATATGCAATACCAGTCGTTGTAGCACCATTCAGACCTGGGCGTCATGAAATCTTATGTACACTGCCCTAGTCAAAGATGCGTCGACGAGTAAAAATAGTTAACCTCTGCTGTCCGCCCAGATCTACTTTGAATAGAAACGATTCAGTGTGAAACGAATATATCAGCAGCATTTCCCCAGTCGACCGGTTGACCAGGTGCATTTCCTGTCTTGTTACAAACGATTGCCGATGCATTTTCCTTCCGGTCTGATTGCAGTCTGTCTGCTCTGGTTCACAGTCAGCAGTTCAATAATTGCCGCGGAGACCAGCTATCTGGCGACAGCCAAAACGGCGGCCAGCACCATCCAGACAGATGAATTGAAAACCCACATCGAATTTCTGGCCAGTGATGCCCTGGAAGGGAGAGAGGCGGGTTCACAGGGTGGGCAGGCAGCAGGAACATATATTCGAAATTTTCTCCAGAAACACGGAATCCAGCCCGGCATGGGAGAAGAGGGTTACTTTCAGGAATTCGATGGTGGATTCCGAAATATCCTGGGAGTCATTCCCGGCAACGATCCGAAATTGAAAAACGAATATGTTGTCATTGGAGCCCATTATGACCATGTCGGCTATGGCAAACCATCCAACAGTCGAGGCGGTGTTGGTCAGATCCATAATGGGGCCGACGACAACGCCAGCGGGACGGCAGCCCTGCTGGAGATCATTGAAGCCGTCTCACAACATAAAGATCAGCTCAGACGCTCCCTGCTGTTCGTATTCTGGGATGCAGAGGAAATGGGTCTGCTCGGTTCCCGGCACTGGATGAATTATCCGAGCGTGCCCCTTGATAAGGTTGTGATTTATTTCAATCTGGACATGGTCGGACGACTGAAAAAACAGCCACTGACCCTCTTTGGCTCCCGTTCCTCGACAGGGCTGCGGTCCTGCACCGTCAAATGCAATCACCGTGAGTCCGATATAAAAATCAAGTTCGACAGTGCCATCCGCCCGGACAGCGATCACTGGCCTTTTTATCAGAAAGGCATCCCGTTCCTGATGCTGCATACCGGGAAGCATGATGACTATCATCGCCCTGAAGATGACGCCTTCAAGATCGATTACCAGGGCACTCAGAAATGTGCCCGGCTACTGACGCAACTGGCTTTCGAATTTGCCATGCAGAGCGATAAGCCTGAATACCGGGAAGCGGATCAGGACATTCTGGATGGTATCGATCAGGAAACCAGAATCACAACGCAGGATCCACCACGACTGGGCGTCGCCTGGAATGCAGACCGCTACGCTGAGGGACACCTGATGATTACCCAGGTGCTGGCCAATTCTGCAGCAGACGACGCGGGTCTGAAAGTGGGTGATGAAATTATGAAAATTGACGGACGTTCTCCTGTAGAAGCTCCCGGTTTTGCAGCCCTTGTTCGGAGTTCCCCAGCAAAGATAAAACTGCAAATCAAAAGAAAGATGCAGGAAGATTTGCTGGAAGTTCCGGTGGAACTGTCGGGCAAGCCTCTCAAACTGGGGATTCAATGGCAAACTGATGAAACGGAACCAACCGTGATGGTTGTCTCGAATATCATTAAATCATCGCCCGCGGATCTGGCAGGGCTGAAAATCAATGACCGCATTTATGAGATTTCCGGACAGACATTTGAAAGCAGTGATGAGTTCCGCGAACTCGTGCAGAAGCTGCCTCTCCCGCTCAAACTCCAGGTCGAACGGGATGGTCGGCTGCAGAGCTTTGAAGTTCAGTCAATGAGATGAACTTTCCATTCCACCTGCGGTGAATCCAGGCCCGCCTTTTTCAGTTCTTCCTTGAGAACTTTTTCAGGAACTACGCGTGCCGAGCCGGTGCGATAAACGCGGACCTTGATTCCATCTTCATCTCCGGTCGCCCGTGCGACTAGTTTGAGGATCTGTTCCATCTCGGCCGGTTGATACTGTTCGCGCGGTTGGGACTCCGCTTTGACCAGATAACTGCGATCGTCGATCAGAATATCCAGAACCTGCAGGGGGAGTTCTGCCAGAGTTTTCTGTGGCCTGGGTTCCGGTTGAACCAATACGGGCACGACATCTGATTCGGTAGATGCCATGATCGGCGAAGAATTTTCTTCCGGTTGGGATTCCGAATGATCTTCCCCCTGTCCCGGACCAGAATTAATGCCCGGAGTCAAACCGAAAAACTGGCCCAGAATGATCCCCAGAATTAAGACGCCACCACCGGCGTACATCAATCGTTTTGGTTTGCGCATTGTTCAGTCCTGTGAGTGCCTGTGAGCAAAAGCGCATTGTAACGGATTCGTTCCGCTTTGAAACGGAATTTATCAAACTCTGTCCTGTTACTTGTGTTCATTAAACACACATCCCTGAAGCTGCTCTCGAATTTTCTATCAGCTATTCACGGGTGTGATTTTAATTGTTGCATCAGGTCCAGAATCACAGATACGATTTTGTCAGACGCATCCCGTTCTACACGGTTGGTTCCCATCCAGGTTTCATAACCGCCCAGTTTATGCTGCGCGGGCGTGGGGAGGTAGCCGTTATAACCGTTGGCCAGTTCGATTGTGAATGCGTCCTCGAAAGGAGATTTCTCTTTCAGTTCCAGGCCGATTTCGCAGAACGTTTCGAACGGAATGGCGGCGATGCTCAGGTCACCGATTTTCAAAGCCTGCAGCATGACAGTGATTTCATCAGGACCTTCCAGAAGCTTCTGAACGCGGCCGGCATAGTTCCGCTCGTACCGATGGTACTGTGGTGCATCCTCGGGTTGTGCCAGGACCTTTTTGAAATAAGCCTGCATCTGGGCATCCGGTTTGCGAACTTTCAGAGTCAACTCGGCGCTGGCGGCTCCCAGGGACACCCAGGTCTGATACTTTACTTTCTGACAGGCTTCGGCAACCCGTTTGGCCACGAGCTCAGCCACCTGGTTCATCTTCTCGTAAGGTCCCATCCGTTTGCCCGGGTTTCGGAAATTGATGTTGTTAATATCACCGCTGGTGCCGTTCGAAAGCATGCCGACAAACGGAGGATCGTCGGGTTGTGCACCGAGCAGGGGACCAATCTTTTCTGAAAAGATCCCGAAGTAGTCAGAGGAAATCTCTCCTTTTTTGACACCACCGACATAGTGCAGTGAGTAATTCGCCAGAAGTGCCAGCGGCCGACCATTGATGGTCTGCACACTGATGAATGAAATCTCCGGATCAATGGGCCCGGCTGGTTTTACCAGTGCTGCATTCCCCCGGGGAGGATTCATCCGTACTTGATCGACTCCGCCGAACGGATTCTTACAAAAGTCCGGATTGGTCGTATACCAGCGGCGGTTAAAAACCTCAGAGGGCTCATCAATGCCCCCCCAACCGATGCGGGCCGGTTCCCGGTTTTCCATGGCACAGCGTACGCAGTCTGCGATCCGTCGTGCCAGGAAGTCGTGGTATTTCGGGCTGCTGGCCCGCGTGGCAGAATGCGTATGAGTGGCAGCCATCAGAATATTTTCAGGGGGCAAATCCGTTTCCGCCTTGATGAATTCGCGGGCCGCCTGAAAGACATCGACCGTGATACCCAGATTATCACAAATGACGATCGCAATTTTTGTCTCGCCATTATCGAGCACCAGGCAGCGGGCATGCAGTTCATCGTGTACGTTTTCTGCGGGGAATGGTTTAAAGCCACCCACAATAGACTCGCCCAGAGGAGGGGTGATATTACTCTTTGCGGCACCCGCTTTCAGAACTTTTTCCGCTGCGGAAACAGGAGAAGAACTCAACACCAGCAGAAACAGGCAGCAACTGAGACTCCAGATTCCACACAATAAAAAGGTCCGACTGAATTTCTGCGACATCTGGTCTGCTCCTCGCGTTAGTCAATGTTGTTACGTAAATACGTCGTTCCCGTGATTATATGAGTGCGGAACCGGCAATACAACAATGTTCATTGATGGATCAAGCAGACCTGCTTCCCGTCCCGGTATCAGCAACGATCCCTATCAATGGGAACTGTCAGGAGCGGTTACTCTTCGCTGACAGCCTGCTGGTTCAGATCGGGCACATCTTCAAATGGATGACCATTCTGCCAGCCTGTTTTCCCCGTCTCGCGAAAATGCTCCAGTCGCCGAATCACGATCTCGCAGAAAATCGGGTCCAGATCTGCCGTCAGACAACGTCGCCCCTGCTGTTCACAGGCCATCAGCGTGGTACCCGAATGCGCAAACAGATCGAGTACAAAATCATCAGGTTGTGAACTGGCCTGCAGAATTCGCTCGACCGATTTAAGAGGCTTCTGGGCGTAACAGCCCGATACATTTTCTTCCATACGGTAAAAGACCTGCTGAATATCAACCCAGACATTCCCCGGCCTGATATTATCAGAACGTCCGCGCTCCAGATTTTCCGTTTTTTTGCCGTTGATGTTTTTGTAATAGCCTCGGAGGATTTTAGGGATATCCGTGTACTGCACCTCGAAAAACGGATTGCCGCGCGTGTAATACAACAGTTCCTGTCGCACAGCCATCCAGTTTTTCTGTGTGCCATATCCCCGCTGGTTTCTCATTGTGACAAAGGAGCGGGATTGAAACAGATCCAGTTGCTGCATCATCAGCATGAATTGCGGCAGTGGTTGAAAATGCTGATTCTGATCGGCGCCCAGCCAGATATAAAAGGAGGCATCCGGGCTCATGATCTCGGCAGACAACCGGACCCACTCCGCACACCAGTTGGTGAACGCCTCGATATGTCGCAGGTCAAAGGCAATCAGGTTATAGGGTGGATCCTGAATCGCCAGCGTGGGACGTGCATCGTCAACCAGTTTCTGGACCTGTTCCACATTTGTTGCATCCGCACAGGCGACACGATGCCGTCCTGCAGGATCCTGCCAGACTTCTCCCGGTTTCAGGCGACAATAAGGCAGCAGTTGTTCCCGCACTGCCGAATCTTCATCCAGACGCGGCAGAGGATTATTTTTCATCTGACTTTACTTTCGCCGGTATACACATCAGGGAATGGGAAGAGACCAGATTCAGTAACTACTCCAATAGAGGTCTCTCTTCAGGGTTCAAGCAACTCCTCAAATTTATAGTCATGCTGCTCTGTTGAAAAGCCCTAAAAAACAGATTGTGCTCAATATCGAGAGAGTCCCTCTACACGAACAATCAGTCTTGCAGACTGAGAACATTCACCCCATACTGAGCGCAGTTGAATCCATCTCTCCAGCCCACAGAATGACCTGATCCATGAAACTTGAGCTGACCGAAAAAACGAAACTGAACGCCTCTCCGGAAACGATTCATGAATGGCTCTGTGACCTGGAAAACTGGCCGAAGATCAATGACAAGATTAAGTCGATTACCGTGGAAGGCAACCGGTGTTTTGGAGAAATGGAATTCAAAGGCAAGAAACTGGAATTCGCGGGGATTGTGCCGGAAGACGAAGATCCACTGAAGGTCACCTGTAATATTGTGGTCCAGATCAATCAGGAGAGAGAGGACACGGAACACTTAACTGTCGTGTATGAAATCAATCCCCAAGGTCTTTCTACCCAGGTTGTGGAGCGAATCATCTTCGAAAGAGAAATTCCCTTCTGGGGCTGGCTGCTGGTCAAGCTCATCATGAAGCTTGGTAAACCAAAGGGCCTCACCAACCTGCAGCGGATCAAAGAACACATTACCGTGGAAGGGGACTCTTAACAGGTGCCTTACTTTTTCTCTTTCAGCACGAATTCGCCATAATAGCCGATATTCGACTTATATTTACCGCTGAGTGTCGCGCCTTTCATGAAGCCGATCCACTGGTACTGGTGCCCGCGAATCACTGCCTTTCCCGAAAGGTTGAGTTGTTTTCCGGTGTCTTTGGACTGAAAGGTCGCCTCGTATTTGAAGGGATCTCCTTTAAACAGCCCGGTAAAGGTGGCTTTCCAGTTCCCCTTGTCGTCAGATGTGGCCACACATTTCAAGGAGCCGGTCGTATTGTACTTGCGGTTATTCCATTTCCCTTCCCAGGTCCGTGTCTCCCCAGCCCGGACCTGGGAAAGGCAGAATATCCCCAGTACTACCACCAGAATGAATCGTGATCTCATCGCCTGCTCCCGTCTGAATCGAATTTTAAAGAAGAGAAATCATCTCTCTGACTGAAATTCGTCAAAGCGCTGATGGTAGCGACAATTTAGGTCCCTTTTTTCTGGAATCTGGTTTGAATCTCTCAGACATCAAAATTCTTATCGCGATAAGCTGCTGGCAGGACAGAAGTTGAGACTTGGGCAGTTTTCTGTTTCGCGGTTATGACTCACCTGAGAATCAGGCACTCTTCCGCAAGGGGGACGGTTTAGAAACCGTCTGCTGCGAGGCATTTCGGTCTGATTGACCCGTCTTGCCTGCCGCCAGATTACTTCGCAGTTTGCGTTTGGAATGCTGTTCATAGAGGATGCGGGCGAAGCGACCATAGTGCAGATCGAGTACACCGGTAGTACTGACGAATGCCAGAATCGAACCGATGGTCACTTTGGGATAGACGCAGGCAAACCGCTTTTCATAGCGGGGCCGAAAGCGGCTTTTAAAATGTCGCAGGCCGGTAAAATCAAAAATGCTGGTCAGATAATTTTCCGCAAAACGCAAGCCGTGCCTCACCATAGCACTGTCCCCAGGCAGACGGTGGCAGTCTCGCCCCAGATCCAGACAGAGGCCGGCACGCTCAACTCCTTCCTGTTTCAGTTGCTGTAATACGAAATGAATCAGGAAGGCCATGGTTCCCTTAACCGAATCCAGACGATGTCGATAGAGTTCCGTTGCCCAGCCGGTCCCATTCAATATCGGATTACAGATCACGAAGCCTTCGATCCGTCCCTGGTTGCGGGCAACAAACAGCCGCCTTCGCCCGAGAGCATGATTGTCGATTCGTCCCTCAAAAAACCGCATCGCTTTTTTCTGCGGCTTACGCGTCAATGATTCGTCTGCGACCTCGATCACTTCTGAGATAATATCGGACCAGTGCACCGGATGTAGTTGATCGGGGCGAACCTCGCAGGCCGTCATCCCCTGTCTGAGACAGTAGTTGGTCTGCCTGCGGACCCATTCATAATCTTTTCCCTGCCAGGTGCAGGTATCCAGGTCGATCATCGGGTCTTCCCCCCACTTGGTTACCTGAAACTGCTGTTCCTGAAACAGGGGAAGATCTGCTTCTCCGATGTTGTGAAAAGCTATTGAAAGGCGGTTCTGTTTCGCGTAATCCAGAAATTCCTGTACCAGTTGAGGCTTATGTGATTCAGGGGCAATCAGGCCTCCGCCAATGATGACATGGCGGAACCACTTTTTATAGGAAATCAATCCCCGTTTCCCCTGAGACCAGAACTGATCACGGTCCGGTTCGGAAGCCAGATAGGAATCAAAATATCTACCATGGTTAAAAATGAAGTCGCGCAGTTCGGTTTCCGTATGTTCCTCAGACAGGCCCATGGATTCCTGATCGAATGCCTGGTGAGGTGAATCGATCCGCCATTGTGTCCCGGCCTGTTCAAAACAGTCTGATTCCTGACTGGTCAACCGGTCGACGTCCAGGCCCTGGTGTTTCTGCCCCTGATCGCTCTGGTGCAGTTGCAGGCCCTGTCTGGAATGGGAATCAGCTGACGACATTCGTGTGCTCCGAATAAAAACGGATCCTGGTACGGAACTTCCTCGTAAGGGAAGCAGGATTACAAGATGAATTTGAAAGTCAGTTCAGGCAGCCCGTTGCTGGATTTCTGCTTCCTCTGACTGCTGAACCAGGCTCTGCGGGTGCATCAGAAAGCCGCGCAGGGTATTGATAAATGCCGCAGACTGATTTCCGTTGACTATGCGATGGTCCAGGCGCACAAACAGTGAAGCCTGTTTACGCACGACGACTTGATCATCCACAACGACGGGGCGCTTTTCTGTGGCTCCCATGGTGACGGCGATACAGTAAGCATTCAGTGGGAGCGACGCGGGCTTATGCGCAATCAGAGGCGGTGCGCCGGAGAATCCCAGGTAATTCACGAACGCCCCGGCATGATTCAGTCCCTGCTGCCAGGGCCAGATGGTGGGAGCCCGGAGCCAGTTGCCAGCCGTGAAGCCCACCTTTGATGTATGCAGAATCCAGGAGAGCCGCAGCCAGCGTCCCAGGTTAATCAACGCGTTTTTAAACTTTGATCCCTCTTTGACACGCTTTCTGTCACGGGCCACCTGCATCGATTTTTCTCTGGCGGACTCCCAGAAGAAACCTGCAATCTCGTCGAGTGAATAATCTTCCGCTTTCCGCATGAAGACACAATCGACTTCGCCCGTGCTGGTCTGCAGCATCGGCATGACGATATTCACGCCCTCGTACTGGTAGACTTTTTTCCCGATCACCCGGCGGTTGACTTCCGGGTGCCGTCGCAGGCTCTCAGCCACAGCGCGGACCAGGACATGCGCGGGAGTGAGCAGAGTGCGGTTCTGGCTGCGTTGCTCTTCCAGAAAGGATTCCAGCTCTTCGGTATCGACCGTGGTACCCCAGACGAGCATCGGATCGCAGCGGAGCGATGTACTTGCGAGATAGGTGGTATTGATCCAGCCAATCTCGGAGAGTGGCACCGGTTTATTCTTTGTCGCCCAATACATGTCAGACATCCTGTCTATTGAATTTAAGAAGCTCTGGCATCCTGCTCAGAGCGGTTTCAGGCAGCTTTTTTCTGCTCTGCCTGTCGCTCAGTGATCAGCAGGGAAATCGTGGCGGGATTTTTAAACAGATCTGGTCTGATATCCTGAAAATCGAGTCGTACATCAAAATCAGATTCGACGAAGACCAGCAGGTCCATCATCGTCAGGGAATCCAGCAGACCGGAATCAATCAGTTCGGTGCTGTCAGTGATTGTCTGTCCGGTGACGGAGTTGAGAAATTCAACCAGTTGTTCCTGGATCGATGCACTCATTTGTCGTGTCCCTTTCAATTGCAGACGAAAGTTAAGATTGCAGATCGCCGACCGCTGCCAGTTCTGACAGCTTGACCCGGTCGACTTTCATCGCGTGATTTAATGGTATTTTCTGTAAGATCCGGATACGGTCCGGCACGAGTTGCCGCGGCAGCTGACTGCGACAGACGCTCAGCATTTCTGCTTCCGTCAGTTCCGCATCTTCCGAGATGGTTTCGATGTACAACGCCAGCCGCGTGCCTGTTTTTTTTGCTTCGAAGGGAACCGCTACGGCCTGGGACAGGGGAAAAGTTCGCAGTGCGAATTGTTCCAGATCCGCGGGATGGACGCGGTAACCGGAAATCTTGACCAGCGAATTGCGCCGGCCTTTGATGACGACCCTGCCTGACTGATCCAGGGTGGCCAGATCTCCGGTATAGAGCCAGCCGTTGCGAACCCGTTTGCGGGTCTCCTCGGCATCCCGCCAGTATCCCTGCATGATGTTGGGGCCACGGGCTCGGAGTTCGCCGACCGTGCCAGCTGCAGCTTCTTGTCCCCGTTCATCTACAACCTGCAAGGTGACTCCGGGAATTGCCTGGCCGATGGTTCCATCACTTACATCGATCAGTTGATCCGGCGGTACATAGGCCAGCCGGGCGGTGGCTTCCGTCTGGCCGTACATGACAAAGAAACGGGCCGGGGTGATCACATTATTGATTTCGACAGCCTGTGCATGGGGCAGGGCACCTCCCGCCACTGACATATAACGCAGGTACGGGAACTTCGTCTGTTTCAACGAAGTACGTTCCAGCAGGATTCGAAACAGGTCGGGAACCGCAGAGAGGCTGGTGCATTCATGGCGGATCATTGCTTCCAGAATACTTTCCGGAAAGATGGTATTCCCGTCCAGAACCAGATGCGCTCCCTGCAGAAGATGAGACTGCAGAACGGAATTCCCGAATGCATGATGGAAAGGCAAAATACACAACGGGCGTTCGTCTGACTGCAACTGGAGGTATTCCTGAATCGATTGCGCGTTGGAGATCAGATTTCCATGGCTCAGCATGACCCCCTTAGGTGTGCCGCTGGAACCGGCGGTAAAGAAGATCGCAGCCAGGTTCTCAGCAGAACGCGAAACCGGTTTCATGGAATTTTCTGATAGTTCTCCCCGTTCTGATTTTTGTAAATCGATGCCTTCCGCTGGAAACTCTTCCAGATCCGGGTGACGCCTCAATACCTGCGATGTCGTGATCGTACAGATCGCCTGCGTTGATTCCAGAATATTGCGGAGCGTGCCACTTTCTGTATTGGCAGGTACAGGCACGACAACACCACCGGAAAATAAAACAGCATAAAAAGCGGCAATGTATTCAACAGAGTTAGGGACCAGCAGCAAAACCCGGCTGCCTGTTTCAAAGCCGGGAGTCTTCGACAGCTGCCCGCCAATTCGCCTGACCAGCAGGATCAGATCACCATAACTCAAAGTCTGCTCAGAAGTAGAAACCACAGGTTGCTCACTTCGCCGACCTGCAGTTTCCAGCAACAGATCAGCCAGCCCTGTTCCTGCCCTGGCAGAGGGGCTTTCCCCCGATAGGGTTACCGGAGAAAGTGCAACCGGATGCTGGATCAGCCTGAGGCTGGAGAGAAAGTCTGTGGGGCAGTGCATACGAAACGGTCTCAAAGTGTGAGTTTCTCTCTTCAGAGAGATTACACCGGACAACAGATGTACGGTGGGGATTTCCCTCCTGCTTATCGGCGTTCCATGATCGTTTGCACCGCTGAATCGTTTTACATTCCCCCGTTTTTATCGTGACGACCATATTTCCCAACCTATTTTACCCAGTCCCACACACCGTTACGATGTGACACGGGCCACAAAGGGATTTACACCCATTCAGTTCAGCACTATCATTCGCCCGTTCAGTGAGGCAGCCGATGTCACTCTTGAGGTCAATTCCGCAGAAAGAGCTCCGGCTTACCCCTTCGTGCAATCCAATTTTTCTCTATTTCCGAGAATGTCCCATGCAAGTGAAGACTTCGAAACTGGAACTGGCCCGAACCTTGCCTCTGCTCATTGAACCGGTCGATCAGGAGTCTGCCTCCCTGAACGACCTGATCGAATATATCTCCCGGGAACGGAACTGGCTGGATAAGACCCTGCTGGAGCAGGGGGGCGTGCTGCTGCGGGGATTCACCATTCAGGAAATCGATGAATTTCAGGACGTGGCCCAGGCGCTGATTCCGGAGTTAAAGCCGTACGTCGAGGGGCAGTCTCCCCGCACCAAAGTGACCGGGAACGTGTATACTTCCACCGAGTTTCCCGCCCAGTTTCGCATCACGCTGCACAACGAGCTTTCCTACACAAAATCACCTCCCCCACGCATTGTATTTCACTGCCATATTGCTCCGGAAACCGGGGGAGAAACCCCGATCGTCGACTGCCGTAAACTGTACCAGGAGATGCCATCCGAAATCCTGGCGAAGTTTGAAGAACGGAGAGTCCGCTATGTCAAGAACATGCACGGGCAGGAGCGGGGAATCGGGAAGTCCTGGATGGATTATTTTGAAACCAGTGATCGCGATCAGGTCGAAGCATATCTCAAAGAAAACGAGATCGAATTTGAGTGGACACCCGACGGGAACCTGCGTACCTGGTCAATTCGCCCCGGTACGATGTCACACCCGGTCACGGGAGAAATGCTCTGGTTTAACCAGGCGGATCTCTGGCACATCACGAACGTGAATGAACGAAACCGAGCCCAACTGCTGCAGCGGTTTGGAGAAGAAAATCTGCCGACCCACGCCTATTACGGTGACGGCTCGCCCATTACCGATGAGGATCTGGCAGGAGTCCGCAAGACACTGTGGGACACCGCCGTGATTTTTCCCTGGCAACAGGGGGATGTATTGACCCTGGATAATTTCAGTGTCGCCCATGGTCGGATGCCTTATGAAGGCCCGCGTAAAATTCTCGTTGCGATGGGATAAATACAGGCTTGTGATGTGCCCTTGCTACAGGGCTTAAACTCGTCTCACACAAAGGCAGAACAGTATGGCACATACAACAACAGCACCTGAGACAGAAACGGATTCTACCGCGATCTGGCTTCCCGAAGATCTTCAACAGCCACTGGAAACGATGTCCCGGGGACAGCAAATCGGGAACTGGCTGATCAATCCCTGCAAAAATTACCTGATCCCCGCCAGTTGGCTTCAAAGATTGCTCAAGTCCAGTCAGAGTGAGCTGCTCACGGAGACCTTTCGCCGACCTGGCAGCTGGAGGGCTATGGAAATCCTGTACCGGAAAGATGCACCGTTCGACCTGCTGGATCGACAGGCGCTCCTGGATAATCCCATTTCCAGAGCTTCGCGAAATCGATTGCAGACTGTGACCCAAATCCTGATCGACCTGATTCAGGCTTGTCACTCGGACGGTCCCGTCATTCTCATGGGCGTTGGTGCTGGCCCCGGTCGTCATGTGCAGACCGCGATTTCCCGCTTGCAGTTAAGCGCAGCTGAAGTTCACGCCCACCTGATCGACCTGGACGATGATGCCTTCGAATACGGACAGCAACTGGCGGAACAACTGGGAATTTCAGACTGTATCAGCTTCCTGCAGGGAGACGCGCGCGAGATTCAGGAGGTCTTACCGGATGTCAAACCGAATATCGTCAAGCTGATTGGGCTCATCGAATACCTGAACGACCAGCAATTACACGAGCTGTTGACCGCCCTGCATACAGTCATGGTCCCGGGGGGATACCTGGTCACGCATGGGATTCTCGATCCCTGGAATGGTGCTCCTTCTCTCAAACGGATCTTCGGTCTGCAGCATACCAGACGCTCCGGCGAGGATGTGCGACAGATTCTGGAAACTGTCGGATTCCAGGTGACCGATCAAGTGATCGAACCGATGGGAATCTATCCCATTGTGACCGGAGTGAAACCAGCGGTTGATTAAAATCGATGGCTGTGATGCACGGCTGATATCAACTTCTCAAATGTAATATTCGATGACGTGTTCCTCTTCGACAGACATTCGGTAATCATGCCCCGGCGTGACCAGAGCGACGTCATCCAGCAACAGTTGGGCAACACGCATCGCCTGCCCGCGCAGTTCCGGAACCGCGGTGGTCTCCCAGAGCGTCCCTTTCATTAAGGGCCCAATGGCATACAGAAACTCGGAGGGAGCACCTTCCTGATCAATGACGGCAAAATCCGCCCCGATATCGATACCCATATCAAGTTCATCAGGTCGGATCAGCCCCCGCTTCATCAGATTCTGGAACAGCGGCACACTGGTGCCGGAGAATCCACAGTTGGGTCCGGTGCAGTTAATCACCAGTCCGCCCACCAGGGTCTGAGCCGAACCGGTTTTATTCTGCACGTCCACGGCCACTTTTTCAGCCTGGGCCGACACTCCGGTGATTCTGCCGCGTACTACTTTGAGGCGTCCTTCGGTGATTGCTTCCGTCACCCGTTGGTGGATGGGCTGAGCAATTCGGTGACGGATCACATTCCAGCGGGCCGCGTAGCGTTTGAGAAACTCCTGTTTTTCTTCCAGATCGAACTGCTGCCAGATCCGTTGCGTGTGGGGCCGCAGCCGATCGACCACGATCCCAGGGTTTTCGCCGATCCGCTGCAGTTGTCGACAGTGCTTTTCCAGCAGTTGTACCAGCTTTTCGAGACCCAGATTTTCCGGTTCTTCAGGCAGGAAGTCAGGATATTCGATACCCCGGAAATGCGACTGCGGGATCATGCCATTGTGAGAAATGGCGATCATGTTGCCTTCCCAGCCCAATTCGCTGAGAGTGAGAAAGACATCGATCATCGAAAGTCCGGTGCCGAGCACAATGATGTTTTCCTGCGGATCCGGAATCTTTTCCATCCAGTTGCCCCAGGGATCTGTGGAATAAGCCGGATGCACAAAGTCCTCTTCCCCCAGCGAAGAAGGGGGCTGATTGCCGGTGGCCAGCAACACGCGGTCCGCCTCCAGGGTGGAACCATCGCGGAGCGTGATTTCAGCAATGCCGTCAAAATTGTAATCGATGTCGACGGCTTCGCTTTCCACAACGCGAATTTCCGCGGGATGATGCGAATCGATCGGCTGCATGTAGTTTGCGAGAATACTCCGCAGGTAATCTCCATAAATCCGGCGGGGGACGTAAGTCTCACGGAGCTGCGGATCGGGGAGATCGCTGTAATCGATGCGAGTCCGTAACCAGTCCAGAAAGTGATTGGCATGATCGGGAACGGCAGACATGTTGCGAGCAGCGACATTCAGCAGGTGTTCTTCCCGTCTCGTGCCATAGGCGACGCCACGCCCCAGTGGATAGCGATCATTAATCAGTTGAATGCAGAGCGGGCTGTCACTCAGTCGTGCCAGATTCACTGCTGCCATGGTCCCGCTGAATCCGCCTCCAATAATCGCCACTTTCTTCATGAGAGTCCGGTCCTTTCGCACACTACGCAGGGCAGAGAACAGAATTCCTGCCAGCGGGTGTGACACTCAGAATGTTTGCTGTTGGATTGACTTTGTTCCGACTCAGAGAGTCTCTCTGATTGTACCCGGAACAGTTTCTCAACAACAGACAACAGAGCAGAAACGGGTTATTCTCTCTCAATACCCCTGCTGAACGATAGGGGTTTTCTGCCCCTGATCGTCAATGGCCACATACGTAAAGTTCGCTTCGGTCACTTTAAAACTGGGGCAGTTGGAATCCTGATGCCGCAGCACCGGCTGTACCCAGACCTCCAGCGTCAGGGTAATCGAAGTCGTTCCGATATGTTCGACCTGCCCGAAACAGCAGACCACATCGCCGACTTTGACCGGCCGAATGAACTTCATCGATTCCACGGCGATCGTAACAGTGCGCGTACCGGCAACTTCTTTCGAAAGAATCCCGCCGGCGATATCCATCTGCGACATGATCCAACCGCCAAAGATATCGCCGTTGGCATTGGTATCAGCGGGCATAGCCAACGTGCGCAGAATCAGTTTGCCTTCAGGCAGGTCACAGCGTTCTTCCATGCTTGTCGTTCCTGTTACAGCAAATGTGTGAGACCGGCAGTTCTGACTCACACGAAAAGGGGCAGCAGTCAATTGACGCGTGGCGGTCGACCGTTGTTCTTGGCGACGTGGCTGCCCCAGACGAGCAGATTTTTACTGCAGTCATCGCGGTCGATGAGTACTTCAATCAAAGCGGGGCCGTTATGCGACTTCGCTGTTTTGATCGCCTCATCCAGTTCTCCTTCGGTCGCAGCCTTGCCGCTCCAGCCATTCCCGTCGGCAGCATTGAAGACCTGAACCAGATCGGCGTAGTTCCAGTTTTTGATGGTATTGTAAGGTCCGTCGTGAATTTCGACTTCAATCGTGTAACCACCATTATTGATCAGGAAAATGATCGGCTTCAGATTATACCGAATGATGGTCGAAATTTCCTGGGCGGTCAGCTGGAACGAACCATCGCCGATCAGGGCAATCGGACGTCGATGTGGCGCTCCAATACTGTAACCCAGCAGGGCTCCCACAGACCAGCCGATGGAACCGTACTGCATCTGGATTTCGAACCGGGAACCGGTTGGCAGATTGAGCTGCATGCCGTTGAACCAGGAATCCCCCGTTTCGGCGATGACCGCAGAATTGGCATCCAGCATCTGCTGAACCCGCGAGACGAGTTGTCGCGTCGAGAGAGGAGTATCCGGTTCGCCGGCTGATAATGATGTTGGATCTTCCTTGATTCGTTTATAGGCAACCATCGAACCGTCGTTGGCTTTAATCCGCGGCGCCAACTGCTCCAGGAACTCGGAGAGCTTCACATTACTGAAGGTCTGATTGGGGCAGACCACACTGTTGGGGCGTGCCTGGATCACACTACCCGGATCCACCAGGGCGGCGTGTCCCGTGGTCGTGTAGTCCGTGAACGTCCCACCAGCGAACAGACACAGATCAGAAGAGTCAACGATCTCACCACAGCCGGGCGAACCAACGGGCCCCCAGTAAATGCCCATGTAATTCGGATGCTGTTCGTCAAAAAAGCCCTTGGCATTGGGCATGCTGGCGATTGCATAACCAGAAGCATCCGCCAGCTTATGAAAGTTTTCCTCGGCACCAAACGAGCGGAGCTTCACCCCCGACACCAGAACCGGCTTCGCTGCGTTGTTGAGCAGATTGGCCACGTGATCGACGGCGGCCTGGAGCGAAACCAGATCGCTGGCCGTTGGTCCGCCGAAGGATCTGACATTCGGTTTGGAAGTGATGGCATCGGCAATGTTACAGGCAATTTCAATGTAGACCGGCTTGCGAAAGCGGAGCGCGGTTTGAATCGCATGATCGATTTTGGTGGGCGCCTCGTGCGGATCACGAATCGTGACCGCTTCCGCGGTGACTTTGGAAAAAATATCACGCTGGTAATCGTAATCCAGTTTGCCCAGGGTGTGATGCAACATTTCGAATTCGGCTTCGGAATTCGTATTGGGGCCTCCCGAAACCGCGATGACGGGGAGGTCTTCTGCATACGCACCGGCCACGGCATTCAGCAGGCTCAAGCCTCCCACGCTGTAAGTCACAAAGACGGCACTGGCACCACCGGTGGCCCGTGCATAACCGTCAGCCGCATAGCCTGCATTCAATTCGTTACAGCAGGAGATCATCTGCAGATTTTTATTTTCCAGCATCCGGTCCAGCAGAACCAGGTTATAGTCACCCGGCACAGCGAAGTAATGCTTCAGGCCGATTTCTTCCAGACGGTCAGCCAGATATGAACCGACGGTAGTAGTACAATGGTCAGACATAAGAGTTCCTTACAGACAAAACGGACTGGCGAGACGGTCAATCGCATTTGAGAGATTTGTATTCGGGTTTCCATATGGTTTCTTCGATCCGCTCATCGATTTCCGCGTCAGCGAGGGAATCAGCCACCCCGGCTTCAATGGCTGCTTTCGCAACCGCCCTGGCAATCTCCCGGCCCACATCGCGGATGATGGTCAGAGAGGGCAAGAGTGAAGCAGTAGGATCCTTGAGCGCCGGTGAAGCCTCTTTCAGGGCAAATGCCGCAGCCATAAACATCGAGTCGGTCACCCGCCGGGCACGGGAAGCCCGAATCCCCAGGCCCATCGCGGGGAAGATATAGCTGTTATTGCACTGGGCGATGATGTGCGTCACGCCATTATATTCGACAGGGTCGAACGGGCTGCCGGTCGCGATAACCGCTTTTCCGTTCGTCCAGTCCAGCAGGTCCGCGGGTGTTGCTTCGGCACGGGAGGTCGGGTTGGAGAGTGGAAAAATCACCGGATGCTCAACATGGCTGGCCATCTCCCGGATAATCTCTTCGGTGAAAGCCCCCGTCTGTCCGGTTGCTCCCACCAGAACGCCTGGTTTCGCATTACGAACGACATCCGCGAAGGAAACCGCACCACTGGTGTCGCAGTCCCAGCCCTCGAGGTTCTCCGGAGACTGTGCCAGCTGCTGGTGAAGTTCATCCAGATCGCTTCTGCCGGAATGAAGGAGGCCATCGCGGTCTATCACATAAAACCGGGCCTTTGCTTCTGCTTCATTCAGGCCGGACTGGAGCATGGCCTGTTTCAACTGCAGGCAGATGCCCACCCCGGCAGATCCTGCTCCCAGCATCACGATGTTCTGATCCTGGAGCTTTCCGCCGGCAGCTTCGATCGCTGCCAGAATGGTTCCGGTAGTAACAGCAGCTGTTCCCTGGATGTCATCGTTGAAGGTACAGAGATCATCCCGGTACCGATCCAGAATCCGCTCTGCATCGACGGAGGCAAAGTCTTCCCACTGCAGGAGGACATTCGGAAAGCGTTTTTTGACCGCCTCTACAAACTGATCGATGAAGGCGTCGTATTCTTCTCCTTTGATACGGTGTTCCCGCCAGCCGACGTAACGGGGATCCTCAAGACGTTCTTCGTTATTCGTGCCCAGGTCGAGCAGAATTGGCAGGGTTTTGGACGGGGCGATCCCGCCACAAAGGGTGTAGAGGGAAAGCTTACCGATGGGAATGCCCATCCCGCCGGCCCCCTGATCCCCCAGCCCCAGAATCCGTTCTCCATCCGTCACCACGATAACTTCGATGTCCCGCTCGATATTCTCGAGGATCTCATCCATCTGATCCCGCTCTGGATAGGAAATAAAAATTCCCCGCGGACGACGGTAAATGTGGCTGAACCGCTCACACGCCAGCCCCACGACGGGCGTATAGACGATAGGCATCATCTCGGTGATGTGTTCCAACAGCAGTCGGTAGTAGAGCGTTTCGTTTTCGTCCTGCAGCTGTCTCAGGAAGATATGTTTATCAATGTCATTCTGAAAATCACAGAAGGCTTCGTAAGAGCGTTCGGTCTGTTCTTCCAGCGTATCGATGTGCGGTGGCAACAATCCCACCAGGCCGAATTCACTGCGTTCATCCTCGCTGAAGGCAGTCCCCTTGTTCAACAGGGGATCTTCGATCAGCAAATGTCCCCGTTTCTGAATCGAAAATTCCTCTGTTGACCGTCCTGAATTCATGGTAAGAATTGCCTCAAATAGAAGGAAATGTGTGTGGATGATGAGAAACGGGCTGGCCGCCTCTGATATTGATCGGCGACAGGCATAGAATACTGGAAATTGAGCCAATCTGTCGATGTTACTCTCAGGAAAGTGCCCGGATTCCTGAAACCTTCACGCACAGGGATGATCCGCGAACGATTTGCCGGTAAACGCTTTAAGTTTAGCATCCCCTGCTTGCAACTCGGAAACAGATATCGTAAATATCCACATGGCCCGGTTCCGATTGACCGGATTTTAAGTTTTCTGCTTTTTCACTTCCTGGATAAGTTTGTCTTATGGTCCGTCGCTTCCAACTTGCCCTGGTGCAGATCTCCCTGAATGGCACACCGGATGAAAACCTGACGAAATGTCTGGACTGGGTCCGCACCGCTGCGGGAGAAGGGGGACAGGTCATCTGCCTGCCCGAGCTCTACAGTTCGTTTTATTTCTGCCAGAAGGAAACCACAGAATACTTCAAGTTCGCCGAACCGCTGTATGGCCCTTCGTTCACGGCTTTCAGCAACCTGGCCAAAGAGCTGGGCGTGGTGATCGTCGTGCCTTTCTTCGAGAAACGGACCGAGGGGCTGTATCACAACAGTGCCTACGTCATCGATGCGGACGGCAGCGAAGCCGGCCTGTATCGCAAGATGCACATTCCCGACGATCCCTGTTTCTACGAGAAATTCTATTTCACTCCCGGCGATCTCGGGTTCAAGGCGATCCCTACCCGCTTCGGAAAAATTGGTACGCTGATCTGCTGGGATCAGTGGTTCCCCGAAGGTGCCAGGATTACGGCTCTTTCCGGGGCCAACGTCCTGCTCTACCCGACCGCGATCGGCTGGCATCCGCATGAAAAAGAGGAGTATGGAGCAAAACAGCACGATTCCTGGATGACAATTCAGCGGAGCCATGCGATTGCGAACGGGATTTTCGTAGCCGCGGTCAACCGCGTCGGCTTCGAACAGCCGGAAGAGGAACAGGCGGGCCTGGAATTCTGGGGTTCCTCGTTCATTTGTGATCCCCAGGGAGAAATCATTGTGCAGGCTGAGTCAGATCAGGAAGAGATTCTGCTGGCGGAAGTCGACCTGGATCTGACTGCGGAAGTCCGTCAGAACTGGCCGTTCCTCCGCGACCGCCGAATTGACGCGTATGGCAATATCCTGAAACTCTATCATGACGATCCCACTCCATGAGCGAGATCACCCGCAGACTGCCCGCCGAATGGGAATCGCACGAGGCAACACTGCTCTGTTTTCCCCACAATGGCAATGACTGGCCGGGGAAGTATGAGGTCATCCAATGGGCGTTTGTCGAAATCATTCGCAAGGTGGCCGAGTTTGAGCGCGTCCTGCTGGTTGTGAAAAATGAGGCACTGCAGCAGAAAGTCGCTGCCATGCTGCAGCAGGCACACGCCAACACGAAGCAGATCAAATACATCCTGCAGAATACGAATCGCAGCTGGATGCGTGATTCGGGGCCGATCGTCGTGCAGCGGAGTGACGGCAAGCGGGAGGCACTGCAGTTTCGGTTCAACGGCTGGGCCAAGTATCCCAACCATCGGCTGGACTGGCAGATCCCCGCCGCGGTCGCCCGGTCATTGAAGCTCCCTTTGACAGAGGTTATTTACCAGGGGCGTCCCGTGGTGCTGGAAGGGGGGGCGATCGAAGTCAACGGACGGGGCACCCTGATCACGACCGAGGAATGTCTGCTCGATCAGAAAACCCAGGTGCGAAATCCCGGCTTCACGAAAGACGACTATGCCGCTATCTTTGCAGAGTACCTGGGAGTCACCAATGTGATCTGGCTGGGGGAGGGCATCGAAGGAGACGACACGCACGGCCACGTGGATGATATCTGTCGGTTTGTGAATCCCACGACCGTTGTCGCCTGCGTGGAGCCGAACCCAAAAGATGTCAATCATCGTCGCCTGGAGCAGAATCTGGAACGATTAAAAAATGCGCGCCTGGAAGATGGCAGCAAACTCGAAGTCGTGCGGATGCCCATGCCGGGTCGACTCGACTTTGAAGATTTACGACTCCCCGCCAGCTACGTGAACTTTCTGGTCACGAATGGCTGTGTGCTGATGCCAACGTTTAACGATCCTCATGATGCCCAGGCCCTGGGAATTCTGAGTGAGCTTTATCCGAACCGCCAGGTCATCGGCATTCATGCGGTCGATCTGGTCTGGGGACTGGGAACGCTGCATTGTCTGAGCCACGAGATTGCGGCGGCCATTTCATAAGTTGAGTTAGTCAACCTGATTCGTAAACGCTTACTTTTTTACCTGTGAAAAAGTAATAAATCTAAGCTTACAGCGAGTCCCAAACCGATGAAGCCCAGAATAAGTAAGACAATCAGCTTCAAGGCAAGCACAGATGACTGACCAGTCTTTTGCAAAACTCGTTTACCGGCTGTTTCCACTCGATAAAAAGGTCCAGGCATTATCAGATAACCACAACAATGAATTATGACAAATGTAACGACCGCCAATCCAACAGCAGCGAAACCAACCTCCCAGTACCCCTCCTCATGATTAAATTTCTGATTGAAAAAGCGATCTACCAGCAAAAGGGAAATCCACCATAAGAAAAAACTCAAACCGGCAATAATCCAACGACTCTTTTGAATTTTTTTCCAGCGTCTGGTTAATTCACCTGGTTGGCGTGAAACGAATTGGTCCAGCGAAACTGAGATGCCATCAATTAAATCAAAAAAGGAGTCTATTGAAAGTATATTTGAGGGGGAGACAACATAATCTTTTTCAGGATCATAATCTGTCGAAAGCCCCCGCTGGATCGATTTCACCATATTTGGCAGATGTATAAACCCCTTGGAAGTGAGAGTCTCTTCTCTGGGAGTAATTTTTCTGCCTACCACTCGTTTTTGGAATTCATAGTTTTGCCCATTGATTTGACCTGTAATATCCGCGGCAAAATGACATCTGATTTCATTCAAGTAAAATCGAGAGATACATTTTGTGAGTTTGACTTGCAGTTCTGCATTCTTGAAATAGTCCGGTGCCTGCTGCAGGTGATCCAGAATCTTCGTCTGAAGATCTGCCATCACCGAATTGACAAATTCCGGATCATCGACTTCATCAACGCAATCGATGACATTCACTTGCACTGCTTCAGACAAGGTTTGGTTCATGGAGTTATTTTCTTTCCCGTTAGTAGCCTTTTGTAGAAAGCAATTGTTTGAATCTTTGGGATTAACTTTTATTCTTCATTTAAGAAAACTCACTCAAAAACCATGAGAAATAATGCATATCCACAAAAAGCTAAGAGAAGTAGCAGGAGTCCCATTAAAGTGACAACGACGAGTTTCAGGATCAGAATGGAAGAAGTACCTGAATTTTTCAATGCTCTTTGTCCAGCAGTTTCCACCAGAAAAAACTGTTTGGGCATGATCAGATATCCCCAGGAATGTACCAGTAGAAACACACAGGTTGTCATAAAAACGGAATACAAGAGACTTGCGTGTAAAACTTCCTCCTGATTTTTAGCCCATTTATTGAAGAATTGATTAACTAATGCTGGGTAGAATATTGTAGCTAAAAAAACGAAACCTGCGATAAACCAGCGACTCGTTTGAATTCTTTTCCAGCGTTTATTGAAGTTGCCAGGCTGACGGTCAACATGTTTATCGATTGTCTCCAGAATATTTTGTGTCACATCAAAAATGGCATCCTTTACTTGTTTGTGGTCACCCGCGTGAACAAAGTCTTCTTCGTAGTCATAATCTTTCGTCATCAGGTTTTTGACATCAGTAGCTAAGTGTGATGCAACCGATACAATATTTGTTGAGAAATGCTCTCTAAATTCTGCAGCGGATCCATGAGATCGCGAATTCACTATGAATTCTTTCTGGTTAATGGTTCCTGAAGTTTCAGTCTCAATATCCCAGCGGATTTCATTTGGAAAATGACGTGCAGTGCATTTGGTAAGTTTAGTCTCCAGATTCGCACTCTTGAAATATTCCGGTGCATTTTCCAAGTGACTCTGAATCTTTATCCTCAGTCGTTCAATGACTGAATTGACAAATCCCAGATCGTCAAATTCTTCAACGCAGTCGATTACGGATACCTGTAAAGGAGCGTCCAGAGTGCCGGTCATGGTTTCGAAATCCCTGTTTGAGAACACATGTAAATGCATGAATACAAATACTATACTGCCGTTTCCCTGTTTGAGATTCAACAGGGAAACCTGAGATTCCACTGTGATCGGTTCAGATCTCACATCATCAGATCTTTCAGCATTGATACCCCGATAGGTCTGATTTCTAACTGATTTCAAAATCAGAGATTCCAGCAGGATTTGTTTGAGTCTCGCCCCCGGCACGGGTATCATATTTAATATTGTTTATTTATCCGCCGGTCGCCGTTTCCGTAGCGACTTCTGATACCTGCCCGAACTCCTGCTGCCGAGGTTTCCATGATGAAATGCCTGCTGTCACTGTTCGCTTTTACTGCCACGCTGCATGCTGCACTGCTTGTGCATGCCGCTGAAGACCTGACCGTCCTGCCGCCACCAACAGACGAGGCGTCCGAGTCTGGTCTGGTGTATCAGGCTTTGCAAAAACGAGCGCATGAAGCGTTCGCGAAACGAAAAGAGGTCTACGAAAACATTAAAACAGCAGAGGACTGTGAAGCGTACCAGAAGCGGATGAAAGACTTTTTCCGGACACAGATCGGCGGATTTCCCGAACGGACGCCGCTGAATCCCCGCGTGATCGGAAAGCTGAAGGGAGACGGATTTCGGGTTGAGAATGTGATTTACGAAAGCTGGCCCGGGCATCATGTGACTGCCAACCTGTATCTGCCCACCACGCCGCCCCCCTATCCGGGCGTGCTGGTTCCCTGCGGTCACAGTCACAATGGAAAAGCAGCCGACGGCTACCAGCGGGCCTGCATGCTGCTGGCAAAAAACGGGATGGCAGCGCTCTGTTACGATCCAATCGGGCAGGGAGAACGGTATCAGGTTCTTTCGGATCAGCCGAATGAATTCTTTAAAGGAGGGAGTCGCTATCGTCCGCCTCATCCGCAGGTGCAGTACTACTGCACGGCAGAGCATACGTTGATGACGGTAAGTGCGATTCCCCTGGGCAGCAACTCCGCCCGCTATCGGATCTGGGACGGCATGCGGAGTATTGATTATCTGATCAGTCGCCCGGAAATCGATGGCAGCCGCATCGGCTGCACGGGGAACTCGGGGGGAGGAACACTGACGAGTTACATCATGGCCCTGGACGAACGGGTGCAGGCGGCAGCGCCGGTCTGTTATTCGACCATGTATCGTTATCTGATCGACTTCAACGGTCCCCAGGACGGCGAGCAGAATATCTTCGGCCAGCTGGCTTATGGCATGGATATCGCTGACTACACTTTGATGCGGGCTCCCAAGCCGACACTGATCTGCGCCGGCACACATGACTCGACTTTCAAGATCGACGGTACCTGGGAACTGTTCCGCGAAGCCAAACGATTCTATACACGCATGGGCTATGCGGAGCGGGTGGATATCATCGAAGCCGACGCCCCACACGGATTCACTATCAAGCTGCGGGAAGGTTCAGCCCGCTGGATGAACCGCTGGTTAATGCATAAGGAAAATGCGATCTTCGAAGGGGATCTGCCCGTGTTTACCGACGAAGAACTGCAATGCTCTCAGTCGGGGCAGATCCTGCTCGATGCCGGCGAACGTTCGCTGTTTGAAATCAACGATAGTCTGAATCAGCAACTGGCGAAAGAGCGGGCTGAACTCTGGAGCAGCGGCGACCTCGGCACTCTACGGGATCAGGTGCGTGAAGTGAGTGGCATTAAACGTCTGGCAGCAATTCCCCGTCCGGAATCCAAAGTAGTCGGCTCCATTGAGCGACCGGGTTACAAGATCACCAAGCTGATCCTGACACCCGATCACGGGGTGCCTCTGCCGGCGCTGCTGTTTGAGCCGGAAACCCCCTCCGGTAAACGGACTCTCTATCTGCATGGAGAAGGCAAGCAGGTGGACGCTGCACCTGGGGGAGCGATTGAAAAACGGGTCAAACAGGGCGAGACGGTGCTGGCGGTGGACATTCGTGCGATCGGAGAGACTTCACGGAAGAACAACCGCAAGATCGGCTGGTCGCATGGCCTGTTGGGCCCCAACTATCATGAATGGGCGGTGGCGTACCTGCTGGGTGAATCGATGGTCAAACTGCGGGCGGAAGACATCCTGGTCGCCACCCGGTTCCTGTCGGAATATCAGTCAAAAGGCAAGCCACAGAAGGTGGAGTTGGTTGCGATTGGAGAGACCGCGATCCCGGCGCTGCATGCAGCCGCCCTGGAACCCGATCTGTTTTCCGAGGTCAAGCTGAGCGAAATGATTCCGTCCTGGGGTGAAGTCGTCAAGACTCCGGAAACGCAGAATCAACTGATTAATACCGTCCACGGTTCGCTCAAAGTTTATGACCTGCCGAACCTGATCACTCTGACTGGGAAAGACCGTGTGCAGGTCTCACACCCGGCTGATGTCAAAGCGGGTCTGGCAACGCGCAAGCCCTGAACTGAACAGGTATTTCTAAACAAGTTTAAACAGCGCGTTCTTCTGTGAACCACGCTGGACAAAGCCCGCTGCGCCCTTAATAATGACAGTTCTGGACTTTATTTACGTCATATCATCCCCGCCGGCTGAAACGGCGATTTGTGCTCGACAGGAGACTCTAAATGCAATCATTGACCCGACGCATGGCGCTGAAACTGTTTGCCCTGGGTACCACTTTTTTTGGTCTGAAAAAATCAAAGAATTTGGCCGCAGCAGAGACAGGCAGCGACGCCCCCGTGATCGGCCGCTGGAAAAAAACACATGACCGGGTCTGGCTGGGAGAAGAGTTCTGGGCCAATCCAATGGAAGACTGGCGGATTGTGGACGGAGCCGCAGAGTGTATGTCGACCGGCGGCAGTCGCAATATTCAACTGCTGACGTACCAGCTGACAAATCCCAAAGCACCGTTCACCATGTCTGTCCACGCCAGTCAGGTCGAGGTCAAACAGCAGGATGGCGGCGTCGGTTTTCGTATCGGTGTGAAAAGTGATATTAACGAATACCGCAGCAACTGTTTTGCGAAGAGCGGGATCAAAGCCGGTATCCTGAATGGCAAACTGATCCTGGGGAATAAGGAACAGAAACTCAAGCAGCCGGTCAATCTGAAAGACTGCGTCTTGACCGTGGTCGGTAAACCCGAAGGTGAAAAGTATTCGCTGACACTGATGGTCAGCGGTTCCGAATCGGATAAGCCACTGGATACGATTTCGCATACATTCCCGCTGCAGGCTGTGCTGGGAAATGTGGCGGTGGTCAGCAATTTCGATCCCCGCTTCAAACGGATGATTGGCGCCCGCTATCGCTTCAGCGACTGGTCGGTTTCCGGAGATGCCTTCACGGTCAGCCCCGAACACAAATTTGGACCGATCCTCTGGTCCATGTATACGTTGAGCGACTCCCGCGGGGACGAGGGTTTCGTGATGAAGATCAGCGCCCTGACCGGACCGCTGGGTGAGAAGGACAACAAAGATGTCGAGCTGCTGATTCAACAGGACGGTAGCTGGAAGTCCCTGGGAACAGCGCCGCTGGATACCGATGCGTGGACGGCCACCTTCCGAATTGCCAACTGGAATGAAAAAGAAGCCACGCCATTCAAACTGGTTTATAAAGAACAGCATACAGACGGTTCCGAAACGGTTGCTGAACGGACCGGTATTATTCGCTCCAATCCGTCCGGACGTCCGCTCAAGCTGGGAGCGTTGACCTGTCAGAAGGATTACGGCTTTCCCTATGAACCGGTGGCAAACAATCTGCTCAAAGTCGATCCCGATCTGCTGTACTTTTCCGGTGACCAGTTATACGAAGATCATGGCGGTTTCGGTCTGATCCGTGATCCCGCTGAACCTGCGATCCTGAACTACCTGCGCAAATTCTACATGCACGGCATGGCCTTCGGAGAAGCGATGCGGGACCGGCCCACGGTCTGCATTCCCGACGACCACGATGTGTTCCAGGGGAACATCTGGGGCGAAGGGGGCATGAAGATGAAAGAGGGAACGACATCTTCTAACGGTGGTTATCGCGAACCGGCACGGATGGTTAACGTGGTTCACAAGACCTGTGCCGGACATCATCCCGATTATTATGATCCGACTCCCTGTTTGCAGGGCATCAGCGTTTACTACGGCGATATGGTGTATGGGGACGTCGGCTTCGCCATTCTGGGAGACCGCCAGTTCAAGAGCGGCCCCGAACACGTGGATTCCGGCAGCGGCCGAGCCGACCATGTCACCGATGCCAACTTTGATACATCGAAACTGGATAAACCGGGTCTCGAACTGCTGGGCGATCGTCAGGAAAAATTCCTGGAGCACTGGTGCGATGACTGGCGGGGACACAAGCTCAAAGTCCTGTTGAGCCAGACCGTGTTTGCCGGGGTTGCGACCCACCATGGTGGTTATAATGGCTACCTCAAAGCCGATCTGGACAGTGGCAGTTGGCCTCAAACCGCCCGTAATCGAGCTGTAAAGATTATCCGTAAAGGGATGCCATTACACATCAATGGGGATCAACACCTGACAACGCTCTCTCAATATGGCGCCGATGAGCAGCGCGACGGCTGCTGGTCGTTCTGTACGCCTGCAATCTCAGCCGGCTACCCCCGCTGGTGGCGTCCAGATGAAGTCGGGATGGAGCACGAGAACCGCCCGAAACACGATCTCCCCAACACGGGAGAATACATCGACGGATTCGGCAACAAGGTGTATGTCTATGCGGTTGGGAATCCGGAACCAGCCTCAGAGAAAAACCGCTACGACCTGGCACACCAGAAAGGGAGCGGTTTCGGGCTGGTGTTGATAGACCCCAAAGCAAAAACCTACGAGATCCATTCCTATCGCTTCCTGGTGGATGCGACCGACGGGAAAGCCTCTAACGAATTTCCCGGCTGGCCCGTTACGCTTCACCAGAAAGAAAACGGAGGTGAAACCAGACTCATCAGCTGAGAGACATTTATCGTCAATACATCTAACATACTCCCACCCGCCGGTTTATGGAGACAGTACCATGTTGAGGAACGTTTGCGTCTGTGTACTTTGTGTGTTGACTTTCAGTTCGCTTCTAGAGGCCCAGACGCGCGAGGAAAAAGTGCGTCGGGACCGGGAGAAAGTCGAAGCCTCCGGATACTGGATCTATAACGATCTGGAGCGGGGATTCGAAAAGGCGCGGCAGACAAAGCAACCCATGCTGGTTGTCCTGCGCTGCATCCCCTGTGAGGAGTGCGTCAAACTGGATGAAGAGCTGATGGAGAAGGACCCGCAGTTGAAGCCGCTGATGGATCAGTTTGTGCGGGTGCGGCAGATCTCTACCAACGGTCTGGACCTGTCACTGTTTCAATACGACTACGATCAGTCGTTTGCCGTGTTTCTGTTGAACGCCGACCGTACGATTTACGGCCGGTTCGGCACTCGCTCGCATCACACACTCTGGTCTGAAGATGTATCGATTGCAGGTCTGGCTAAAGCGATGCAGGGGGCACTTGATCTGCATGCGAATTATGACCAGGTCAAAGATTCCCTGACTGCCAAACAGGGACCGAAGCCTGACGTACCTTCGCCAGAGCATTATCCGCTGCTGGAGGGGCGCTACCGTTCTCAGATCAATCAGAAAAAAGAAGTCGTCAAAAGCTGTATCCACTGCCACCAGGTGGGAGACGCCCAGCGGGATTTCTATTTAAGTCAGAATAAAACACTGCCCGAGCGGATTCTGTTCCAGTACCCGCATCCGAAAATCCTGGGACTGATTCTGGATCCCACTGAGAAGGCTACCGTCAAGGAAGTCAAACCGGATTCCATCGCCGCGAAAGCGGGATTTCAAGGTGGTGATGAGTTACTGACACTGGCTGGTCAACCATTGTTGTCGATTGCTGATATCCAATGGGTCCTGCACCGGGCAGAGAGCCAGGACCAGTTGACTGCGCAGATTGATCGCAACGGCAAAAAACAGCAGCTGACGCTCACGTTACCGACCGGCTGGAAGCGGGCCGATGATTTATCGTGGCGGGTGAGCAGCTGGCCCATGCGGCGGATGGTACTTGGTGGTGCGGTGCTGGAGGAAACGACGCCTGAAGAGAGAACCGTAGCGGGACTGCCTGCAAAGGCGCCGATGGCACTGCGGATTCGGGGACTGGGCAAATATGGTCTGCATGGCACCGCCAGGAAAAGGGGATTCCAGGTGGGTGATATCATCACTGGCTTTGACGGTCAAACCAATCTGGCCCGCGAGACTGATCTACTGGCCTATGGGATCAATGCCCATCAACCAGGAGAGACGGTGAGTGTCACTGTCTTCCGGGGCGGGAAACAGCTTGAGCTGAGTCTGCCCCGTCAGAAGTGAAAACCTCTACTTAACGCCAGGTGAGTGTTTTGCTCTGGTGATTCCAGGGGTGTTGATCGTCGGAAGTCCGCGTCGTGAGGGTGATTCCTTCAGGGCTCAGTTTCGCGACAGTCCACCCGGTTGTAGACTGTTTGGGATTCGCAACATAGGAAGTCGCCGGGGTGTTGATGATATGAATTCCTTTGTGCTCGGCATTACCACGATCGTGAATGTGTCCGTGAATGTAAGCCTTGACCTGCTTGCGAGGTGCCAGGATTTCCCAGAGTTCGACCGAATCGGTTAAGCCACCCGGGAAGTGATTGGGATCGCCTCCCAGTCGGGGGTTATGGTGCGTCATGATGATGGCCGGCTGATCGGCGTGGGCATCGAGTGCGTTCGCCAGCCAGGATCGCTGTTCTGCCCCCAGGGTTCCCTGCGTGACCATCGTTTTGTGCAGCGAATCGAGCAGGAAGAAGTTCGCGTATTGGGTCTGTACGACGGAGATATGCTTCGATTTGACCGGCGGCGTTTCCGGTTGTTCTTCCTGCATGACAGTGTAAAACACATCCCGTTCGTCATGATTACCCAGAGTCAGGTGTGTGTCGATTTTCGCTTCCCGCAGGGGCCGAATCAGTTTTGCAAAATGGCGATAGTCACCGGGCTGACCATCCCGCAGTGCCAGGTCACCGTTGATGAGGACGCAGGCCGGTTTCTGTTCGAGGCTCACCAGTTCGCTCACGACTTTGCGGAGGTGACTGGGTACGGGAGAATTTTCCGGATGCTTTTCGCCGATATGAGTGTCGTTGAGCAGGTAGATGATGTCTGACTGCTGTGCGTCTTTGGCAAAGGCACCAGCAGAACAGGTGAGGAAACCGGCTCCGAGCGTAAACAGGAACTGACGACGGTTCTGGGCGGGCAGATGCACGGGCATGGGAAATACTCCCTGATAGATCGAGTTTAAAGGCAGGAATTGATCGGTAGAATTTTATCTTACTCGACCTCCAGACCAGACGAAACCGTTACCTGAATTAATTTTGTGTGACTGGTTTCTGATGTTGTTCCAGAAAATGCAGAGTTTCCCGCCCCATCCGCTCACAGATCCCCAATGCTTCTGAAAAGGGAATGTTGAGTCGCTCAACCCGGTCCGGCGTCATGAAAATCACATTCCCGGACCAGGGATCGGGTGAACCTGGCAGGAAGATGGAGACCAGTGAACCTTCCGTACGTTCGGCTTCAAAAGCAATGCGGGTGACGTCGTCAAAGCGGACCAGAACCGGGATTAATTCCGGCTTGTTATGTTCGCCTCCGATACTCCCTTTGAGCTGTTCCCGGTAGATGGCATAACGGGGAAAGAGGATAATCAGATTCTTTTCCATGAACCTGGAGAGTCGTCTCCCGATGGACCAGCGGGCAATCATCCCCGCTAAGAAACACATCAGCACGACGATCGCAATCGACAATGCAAACAAGAGTGCGACGCCAGCCTTGTCGCTGGTGTCGATGTAACTGGAATTGGACAGTACCTTGGCGACCGCCAGGACAATAGGAGCAATCTCCCCCACCAGTATTCCGATGACGATCAGGGGCAACAGAAAGATCAGTCCCCCAATGGCGGTGGTTTTCAGAAAGCCAAAACTTTTTTTAACGTGGGTGACATGCTGTTCCATGAAAAGGATCTCGTCTCTGCAGATTCAGCGGTGTAAATCAGACTGTGGAATGTTTAATAGTCTACTCGCGGGGTTGCGTCTATGGTGAGAGCGTTTTGGCAAGTGCATCCCGACGTTGCTGGAGTGCCTGATATTTTTCCGGCTGTGTGTTGATCAGGTTCTCTTTTTCATAGGGATCCGCTTTGAGGTCGAACAGAAATTCTGCCCCCCGGGCGTCCTCGAGATATTTCCAGTCCCCCTGCCGAACCGCGGTCCAGCGGCCCCGATCCAGTTCTTTATGGGGACCCAGTTGCCAGTAGAATTCCCGGGGGCCGACCGGCTTTTGTTTCGTGATCAGACTTGATAGATCGCGACCATCCAGGGTCAGGTCGCTGGTATCCGCATCCGCAAACTGGCAGATCGTGGGAAAGAGATCGAGTGCCCAGGTGACTTCACTGGTTTCGGATCCGGCTTTGATCTTGCCGGGCCAGCGCATGAGACAGGGAACCCGGATGCCCCCTTCAAACAGAGTGGCTTTGCCCCCCCTGAATGGTTGATTGCTGCCGCCATAGACGTAATCGCCGCCGTGATCGGTCATGAAGATCACCAGCGTATTTTTATCCAGTCCGTTATTCTTAAGTGTCGACATCACGCGACCGATCCCATCATCGAGGGCCACGGTCATGGCGGCGAACTCACGGCGGACCTTGTCTTTGATGAAGGAAACGCGTTTCAGATCAGCCCCCCGCGCCTGCATGATGTTCACAGGCTCCTGATCTTTGGGGGACCAGCCTTTGCCAAAATGCGGTGCGTTGTAAGCCAGGAACAGAAAGAATGGCTTCTCTGCCGACCGCTGGTCTTTCAGAAAATGTTCTGCTTCTTCGGTAATCAGGTCCGTAGCGTAACCGTTCTCGGTCACATGCTGGCGGTTGTGGTACCAGTCGGGAATGTTTCCGTAAGTCATCGTGAAGTAATCGATACAACCGCCGGTATGGCCGCGGAACAAGTCAAACCCATGAGAGACCGGCAGGAAAGACTCTGTACCATGTCCCAGATGCCATTTGCCGAGCAGGGCCGTCTGGTATCCATTCCGCTGCAGAACTTCCGCGATCGTGGTTTCCCCCGGCTGAATCCCCCGATTCTGATCAACCTGGCTCATAAACATCAGAGCCCCCAGGAGCTGATCCTGAGAACGACTCGGATTGCGGCCTGTCAGCAGCCCAAAACGGGAAGGAGTGCAAATCGCGGAGGCGGAATAGTATTGCCGGAAGAGCAGTCCCTCTTTCGCGAGCTGATCGATGTTCGGCGTGGGAATCTCACTGCCATAACAGCCGACATCGTGTATGCCCTGATCGTCAGTAAAAATGATCAGAAAATTTGGCCGCTCCGCCGCGGAGAGATTCGCCGCAGAGAGATTTGCCAGTAAAGAAATCAGAAACAGAAAGCAGATGAGGTGCCAGCGCAGGAGGTGTTGAAACATCTTCTTCTTACCAATGTGAGTTGTGTTAATCAGCGAAACAGGGACGGGAACCATCCCTGTACGAACCACTCACCATTGTATAGAAAAGCCGGGCTCAGGCAATAATGTCCTGCACGACCTTGCCCCCTTCGGTACCGGTCAGACGGAATTCCCGTTCGCCCTGTTTGAAGGTGAGCTTATCGTGCTGCAGGCCTAACTGATGCAGAATGGTTGCGTGCAGATCGCGGAAATGTATTTTGCCTTCGATGGCCCGGGCTCCGGTCGGATCGGTTTTCCCGTAAGCGAGCCCCCGCTTGATGCCTCCACCTGCCATCCAGAAGGTAAAGCCGCGTGCGTTATGTCCGGTCCCGTCTTTTTTGTCTGCCGGTACCAGGCCGGGGCGACCAAATTCGCCCCCCCAGACGACCAGGGTTTCTTCCAGCAGGCCACGCTGTTCCAGATCTTCCAGTAACGCGGCAATCGGAGCATCCGTTGATTCACAGTTCGCTGTCAGATCGGCCCGGTGGTTTTTATGCTGATCCCAGCTGCCGTGGTTGACTTCGATAAAGCGGACGCCAGCCTCGGCAAAGCGCCGGGCCAGCAGACATTGACGACCGAAGTCCGAATTCCCACAGGCGCCTACCACCTGGCCCTGACCAACGCGGTACCGTTCCAGTGTGGATTTCGTCTCGGTACTGAGATCGAGCAGTTCGGGAGCTGCGACCTGCATCCGGAAGCCCAGTTCCATAGACTGGATCACTGCATCCAGACGGGAATCATCGGGGCGGCGGGTGGCGTGTTCGCGGTTCATCGCCTGTACGAAATCGAGCTGCCGGCGTTTGACATTCACAGGGAGGTGATCGCTGGCGATGTTATGGATCGTCGCTTTTGACATGTTCGAAGTATTCAGGCCAATCGGCGTCCCCTCATACACGGGAGGCAGAAAGGCACTCGAATATACTGATGGTTTGCGGGGATGCAGGCTAATGAAACCGGGGATATTCTGATTCTCGGTTCCCAGTCCGTAGACAACCCAGGATCCCAGACTGGGGCGGGGACGCAACCGGTCACCGGTATGCAGTTGCAGGAATGACTGTGCGTGATTCGTAATATCCGCATACATCCCATTGAGCACACAGAGTTTATCGGCGTGTTTCGCAGTTTCCGGCAGGAGCTCTGAAATCCAGAGACCGCTTTCACCGCGTTGTTTGAATTTAAAAACCGAGCCGGCATGCTTTTTCTTACCGGTCTGCGGTTTGTAATCGAATGTGTCGAGCTGCGCTGGACCGCCACTCATACAGAGAAAGATGACCCGTTTGGCCCGGGCCGGCAACTGGGGAGGCCGGGCGTTGAGACTGGCGGCGGTCGAGTTACTGGCAGCGAAGGAATTCTGCCCGCAGAGTGCGGACATGGCCAGATAGCCAAAACCGCAGGAGGCGGATTGTAACATTTCGCGGCGCGAGATTCCGAGCATGGCAGGATTCCTTGTGTCGTATTCTTCTCTCGATGTGTATTTTATCTTCTCAGTAATCAGTCAACGTAGCGGAATTCGTTCGTGTTGAGCAGCGCCTGACAGAGAGTGGCCCAGACTGCGACACGCCGCAGATCCGCTTGTGAAATCTCTGACTCCAGAGCCTGGTCGACGTCTTCAAGTAACTTCAGAGCCCGCTGCAATTCAGATGATTCCGGTGAGCGATTCAAGGCCCGCCGATAAACCAGGTGCACCCGGTCGGTATCATTCAGCTCAGGATCTGCGAGCACGTCTTTGGCAAACGAGTCTGCCTGTTCCACCAGAAACGGGCTGTTGAGCAGAAACAGGCTCTGTGTCGGCAATGTGGTTTCATTTCGCTTGCCCACCGGTTTCGTCGAATCGGGCAGGTCAAAGGCAGAAAGCTCCGGCGGTTCCGAATGACGCAGCATACAGAGGTAGATGCTGCGATGATTATGGGGCAGATGCAGATTGCCAGCTTTATTTACCAGCTCATCCACATTCGCAATCGCAGACCCCAGTCCGGGTTCCCGATTGAGTTGTCCACTGACAGCCAGGATGCTGTCACGGAGTGATTCCGCATCCAGGCGTCGACGATTGTGCCGACAGAGGAGGCGATTCTCCGGATCAGTGTCCAGAATCTGTTCGTCACAGAAACTGCTGAGCTGATAGGTATGGCTGAGCACGATCTCGCGGATCAGCTGTTTGATCGACCAGCCTTCCGTACGGAAGCGGATGGCCAGATGATCGAGAAGCTGCGGGTGCGTGGGGCGTTCGCCATAGACACCAAAATCATCAGGAGTGCGAACCAGTGCCTGACCAAACAGATGCAACCAGATGCGGTTGACCATCACACGTGAGGTCTGAGGATGATCGGCTGAAGTGAGCCACTGTGCCAGTTGCAGGCGACCGCTGGATTTGTCGGTCAGCTCAGGTGTCTGTTCCATTTGACATGCTGAGAGGAACCCGCGGGGGACTTTAGGGCCCAGTTTCTTCGATTCCCCTTTGATATTGACTTTACAGTCGACAATTTTTTTCTTTTCACGGACGCCCATCGCCAGGGGTGTGCCAGCCGGATAGACTTTTTGCGGTTTCTTTTTCCGGGAGAGTGTTCGCTCATCAACGTTCGGCTTTGCACCACTGTCGGGTGGTGCCACATAGTGGCCTTTCGCCTTCAGGACATGCAGGGGTGTTTCGGGTGCGGTTAAGGGCTGATTGGCAGCATAGCCCCACATGGTTTCCGTACTGAGAAAAATTCCCGCCAGTGCGTAATAGTCGCTGGTAGGGATCGGATCGTGCTTGTGATCATGACAGCGGGCACAGGCGACGCTGAGCCCCATCACGCCGGTACCTATGACGTTGATCTGATCATTCACAACGTCCATATCAAAGTTGACGTTCATCGCCTTGGCTGGTTTGGCACCGATGGCCAGAAAGCCGGTCGCGATCAAGAGCCGATCCCGTTCAGCAGGCGTCTTAGCCGTCAGCAGGTCGCCGGCGATCTGTTCTGTCAGAAAGCGATCATAGGGAACGTCATCGTTCAAAGCCTGGACGACATAGTCCCGATAGCGCCAGGCATGGGGGAAGGTCGGATTACGTCCCAGACCGTCATTGCCGTTGGATTCACCATAGCGGGCTACATCGAGCCAGTGCCGTCCCCAGCGTTCGCCGAAGTGGGGCGAAGCGAGCAGTTCGTCAACCAGACGAATAACCGCCTGCTGCTGATGCTGCTCGTAATCATTCAGGAAGGCTTCGACCTGTTCTGCTGTCGGTGGGAGGCCGATCAGATCAAAATAGAGACGACGGACCAGATGCACGGGGGAGGCATCATGAGCAGGTTTCAGTTTTGCCTGTTCGATCCGCGCGAGTACGAACCGGTCCAGAGGATCAAAACACCAGTTCGGCTGATTCACTGCCGGTGGTGCCGGGTTCGTGATCGATTGAAAGGACCAGAGCTCCGGGTTGGCGGCCGCAGATTCCACGTCCGGTTTTTTCGCGATCAGTGGGTGGTCGATGCGGGGATCCGGTACCCCCATTTTAACCCATTGGATGAAGTCCTGAATCACTGCCTCAGACAGTGGTTCATCAGGGGGCATTTCGAGACCGTCGTAGCGGAGTGCCTGAATCAACAGACTCTCATTCGGGCGCCCTTCGACAAACGCGGGACCTGATTCGCCCCCGACCCGCATACCGTCACGGGAATCCATTCGCAGTTTTCCGCCCAGTTCTTCTGATTTCGAGGAATGGCAGGAATAACATTTTTTGACCAGAACGGGCCGAATCTTGTTCTCAAAGAAAGCCCGCTCTTTGGGATTCATCCGACTGGAAGGTTTATTCGCACTCCAGGCAGGAGTCGCAGGGTAGAAAGCGACCACAAAAATCCAGCAGACGGCAGATACCAGGGTGAGCAACTTACGCATGGCCGACAAATTCTTATCAGGTGGGAGTAGTCGTACGCGTTCAGGCAAGATTTAGTGAACAAGCTTAGATCATACTTTGTTGATGCGTTTAAGTCAACAACCTTAACTATGATTCGGCGTGCTGGAGCGTCGTGCTCACAAAAACCCAGGTAGGATAACTGATCGTTACAGTCAGTCTGATTGATGTGACTGGTGGTTCTGCTACGATGGTCGTCTAAAGTACTGTGAAATATGAATCTTGAGAATCAGCAGAGAGTGTACACCGTGCAGCATGAATATGACGTGATCATTGTGGGTGGGGGCGGTAGCGGACTGGCAGCCGCGGCGCGGGCACTGGAATTCGGGGCCCGGGTACTCGTGCTGGAGAAGCAGCCCCAACTCGGTGGGACCACGGGTATGGCCATTGGTTCGTTTACCGGGAATGGAACGAGCATGCAACGTGCCGCGGGGATCAACGACAATCCCGATGATCACGAAACCGACGCCGGCCTGTTCGCGGCACCTGAAATCGAAGCACACAATCATTCTGATCTGCGACGATTTTTTCTGGGAGAGACTGCAGAGACCCTGGAGTGGCTCCGCGGCATGGGGCTGCATTTTCACGGGCCAAATCCCGAGCCCCCCAACCGTGTCCCACGAATGCACAACATCGTCCCCAATGCGAAAGCGTACATCGCAGCCTTCCAGGCGCAGATTCTCAAGCAGAAGGGAACGATTGTCTGTGACGCTCCGGTAGTCGAACTGATCAGAGAAGCAGGACGGGTGACGGGAGTCGTCGCGGAAATTCAGGGCGAACGGCAAACGATCCGGGCGCAACGGGGAGTCGTCCTGGCGGCGGGTGACTATGCGAATGCGCCGGAGATTATCGTGCGGTTTAAGGGAGACCGGTTCCGTTCGATTGAAGGAGTGAATCCCAAAGCGTGCGGTGACGGTCACCTGCTGGCAGAACAGACCGGTGCGCAGCTGTTGAACATGGACATCACCTATGGCCCGGAACTGCGTTTTGTGCCGCCCCCCGGTGATCCGTTTGAACAACTGCTGCCGACCAGTGGTTTGCTGGCGCAACTGATGGGACGGCTGGTCCCTTATCTGCCTCAGTTTCTGATCAACTGGAGGATTAAACGACTGCTGTTGACCTGGCAGCACCCCGAAAACTCGCTGTTTGATGATGGGGCGATTCTAATCAATTCCGCAGGCCGGCGATTCTGTAATGAGACCGTCTCTCCCGAGCGGGAGATCGCGATTTCCGAACAGACTGACAAAGCGGCTTACATTCTATTAGACGAACGGATCGCGGGTCACTACAGCCAATGGCCGCATTTTATTTCGACCGCACCGAAAATTGCGTATGCCTATGTGGAAGATTATCTGAAGTTGCGCCCCGATGTGAGTGCAGCCGCAAATTCACTGGAGGTACTCGCGGCACAACGCCAGTTGAATCCCACTCACTTACAGGAAACCGTCGCCCAGTTTAACGTGTACGCATCAGGCCAGCAGGCAGATCCGTTTGGACGAACCGGGGATTCAAAACCGCTGGCGGGAAATCGCTGGGTGCTGCTGGGACCGGCGAAAGCGTACTTCACCACGACGGAAGGGGGCGTGGCGATCAACCAGGGACTGCAGGCGCTGGATGAAAGCGGCGATCCGATTCCCGGCCTGTACGCGATTGGCTGCAATGGTCTGGGGGGCCAAGTGCTCTGGGGACACGGACTACATATCGCCTGGGCACTCACCAGCGGTCGCCTGGTGGGGGAAGCATTGGGAAAAAGCATAAATCAGTGACCGTCGCTTCCCGTATGCCTGCTGACAAACACTCATCCGGTCACTGGTTTTCGTTTCACGTCATACATATCAAACTCGTCTGAGTGCCAGAATTTTTCCAGCCCGATCTGATCGTACACATCGATTTCCGATTCATACAGAGGGTAGAGTCCTTTCAGATGAATCGTGCGATCGGGTAGTTCGAATGTCGCTTCATCCTGATTCAGAAACGAAGGGGCGAATACGAGGTAGGCACTCATCTCACTTTCTTCTGAGATCGGATCGTCAATCTCAAAAATGTCACCATAGGAAAAGCGTTTTTGATTGAAGAACGCGGAGGCGAAAAAGCCGGCAGCAAATCCCCAGCTTTTGTCATTCGTATCCAGTGAGACGATCAGTTCCGGCTTTGATCCCTCTTCCCAGTCCGGATGAGAGGACTGTGAGAGACCACAGGTCACCGCGGTCAGGGTGCCCTCTTCGGGCAGGTGTTCAAAGTAGATGACTTTGATTTCAGGCTGGTTGTCATTCGCCCGCACTTCCACGATCGCATCAATCTCCCCAAAGCGTTCTTCCAACGCCTTGAGCCAGTTTGTTTCGAATGTGTCCACTAAATCAGATGTCCTTGAAAAGCACGAAAATAAGGAAGGAGTTGAAGTTTCTTCAACTGGTCGGGTTATCCGATCCAGGAATGACCTGGGTCAGATCTTTACCGAGAATCGACGGACACCAGTAGCGCTCGATATGTTCGATAATCATTTCGGTGCCGCGGGTGTGACTGACGTAGGGTTTGTCGCGGGGATCGTAGAGCGCATCGGTCAGGTCGCGACAGAGGACCACGTTCTTATTTAAGTATCGCAGCTGGCGAATCCCAAACGGGCGTCCCAGCACGCACATGTTGGTATGCACGCCCATCAGTACGATGTTCTTCCGCTGTTCCTGTTCCAGGAAGTTATAGATCTCCTGTCCATTCGCGCTGATGACATCGTAGCCAATAATTTTAAGAGCCGGATGCTCGTGGCGATCGTGATTCGGCTGGTAGGTCGGGAAGGGATCGTCACAGCCCCGGATTGGTCCATCCGTACGTTTCACCGTGTCGTCCACTGGGAGGGGGGCTTCTTTTTCCGGATTGAGGTAACACCAGCCCTGAATCTTGACTGGCGGCTTGGCTGGCTTCGCTTCTTTGATGCGTTTGCGGTAGGGAGTGTCTTCGTAGAGCTGAATGCCGCCACTGGGAGCATGAATGATCGCGACGCCCCGATCGCGGGCTTTCGAAATCACCTCGTTCATCCGGGGTGCCATCCGGCCGACCCGATGTGCGGCCAGCTTGCAGGGATGATCAGCCCACATGTCGCAGATAATGATTGCGGTTTCGGAGGCATTCCATTCAGCCATTTCCATCACCGGCGGGGCTGATGCTTCCTTGCCCCGTTTTCTCAACTCGACGGAGAGCACGCCCGGCACCGGTGGAATCTGACGGGACGTTGCTGCTGACTCCGCTGCCAGCAGAGAAGCCAGGGAAGGGGCCAGCGTGCCCGCCATTGCGCCCTGCAGCAGTGATTGAACAAACTGACGTCGAGATCGGTGATCTGAATGCAACATAATGTCTCCTGCCTCTGTCCAGAGAAAAAGGGAATGCTCTCATTGTGGAGTGAGCTTGCGCACAATTCAATTCGAATTCGTTTATAAATTCCCCAAGGGACGTCAATCTGGCTGGAGACAGGCTTTTTTTTGCTCTGCCGGTCACTCATAATAGAATCAGAATAGAGAAGATTCTCCCGACCTCTGCTACAACTTCAGGATTAGAGACTATGCGTAATCATCCCGGATGGCTGCTGCTGATCGCCGCCCTTCTACTGACGCCATCATTTGTGAATGCGGCAGAAAAAAAAGATGTTTCATCACAGCCATTGGTTTTGCAGGACGGAGACCGGATTGTCTTCATCGGCAACACCTTCGCGGATCAGTTAAGGCTCTACAACTACCTGGAAACGCTGCTCACTTCCCACGCACCGGTTGACAAACTCAGCTTTCGCAACCTGGCCTGGTCGGGTGATACCCTGACGCTGCAGCCCCGGCCGCTCAACTTCGGTTCGCTGGACGATCACCTGCAGGAAGAGAAAGCGGATGTGATCATTGCCTGCTTCGGCATGAATGAATCATTTGCCGGTCCGAGCGGCGTGAAAGCATATCGTGAACACTGGGAACAGTTTCTGAAACATCTCCAGTCTCAGAAGTACAACGGCAAAACGCCACCACGGGTCGCGATCCTGTCTCCGATTGCCCATGAAAACATGGGCGCACCGTTGCCCGATCCGGTAAAACATAACCAGAGCCTGGCAGAATATACCCGTGTCATGCAGACGGTCGCCTCAGAGCATCAACTGCCTTTTGTCGACCTGTATTCTGCGACACAGAAACTGATGGAAGAGAACCCCTCCCAGAAACTGACACACAACGGGATCCATCTGAATGAATACGGGTACTGGGCTGTGAGCCAGCTGACTGCAGAGCAGCTGCTGGGCAAAGAGGTCAACAGTCCTCAAGTGCTAGTCGATCGACAGGCTGAAACCATTGAGGCGACTAATGCGGATGTCACGCAACAGAAGTTTCTGGCTGACAAAATTCAGTTCACCATCAAACCCCGCACGCTGCCGGTTCCGGCACCGCCCGCTGGATCGATCGCCCACAGCGAACTGCTGGCGGCACAACCCCGCCTGACGGTGAAGCACTTACCCGAGGGAAATTATCGACTGGTCATAGACGGGACTGTGATTCTGACCGGCAGCGCCAGTGACTGGGACCGGGGGCTGGTGTTAGTGAAACTCCCTTCTCAAATTCAGGTCGCTGACCTGCGCTCTATCATCAACCGAAAAAATGAGCTGTTCTTTTATGTTTATCGCGCTCATAACGCGGAATATATCTTTGGGCGCCGCACCAAACCGTTCGGTGCCGTCTCCTTTCCGCCAGAAATGGAAACATTCGGAAAACTGATTGCAGCGCGAGAAAAGACCATCCAGGAGGAGGCACAACCTCTTCAGGCAGCGGAATGTGAACTGATCCGGGTCGACTGACACTGCGCTGGATCAGAACGATCAGACAACGATCTTTACTCTATGAACGATACTTTTACTTCCCGATAGATCAGAGTGACTCATGCGAAACTTCATTTCACAGGCGCGTTCCTGCCTGGTACTGTTTTTGACTTCGATTCTGCTTGTATCTGCACAAACGGGTTTTGCTGCAGAAGAGAAACCGGAGCAGCCTCACGTGGTCTTTGTGGTGGGGACGACCCATTATTCTCCCCAGAAGACGCTGCCTGCTTTCGCCAAACGGCTGGAACAGTATGGATTTAAAACCACCGTGGTGCTGCCCGATGGCGATCCGGAGCGGAGCCAGAAAGGTTTGCCCGGTCTGGAAGCATTGGACGACGCAGACCTGGCGGTTTTCTACATGCGATTTCTGCAACTGCCTCCACGCCAGTTCGCACACATTCAGAAGTATATCGAATCAGGAAAGCCGGTCGTTGGACTGCGCACGAGTACGCATGCCTTTGATTATGAGAAAGGACACCCCCTGGCTGAATGGAACCAGGGTTTCGGGAAACGCGTGCTTGGCTCTGAATACTTCTTCCACCTCTCGGGTGAGACAGTGGTGGAACATGTGCTGGAGCATCGCAACCATGAAATCCTGAATGGAGTTGCCGCTAAATTCCTGGATCCGGGCGTGCTCTATAAAGCGAACATTCCCGCCGACGCGACTCCGCTTTTGACGGGAACCGGGAAGTCGAAACGTAAGGGAATCTTCAAGAACCAGTTCGGCACCTACGAACTGAACGGCGGCGAAATGAGTTGGCCAGTGGCCTGGACGTGGAAGAACGAGTGGGGCAGCCGGGTCTTTACGACCACGCTGGGACATGAAAATTCATTCGGGCTGGATGCCTATAACCGTCTGCTGATCAACGCCATCCACTGGGGGCTGGAGAAACCGGTGGGGACGACTCCCGAACGTCTGGCAGTCGCGAATTCGGCTCCGAACCTGAAGAGGCCGTTCGAACTGACGCAGGACCATTCTCCCGAAACGGAACGGAAGACCTTTGAAACACTTCCAGGTTATGAAGTCAATCTGTTCGCGGCTGAGCCGATGCTGGTCAATCCGATTCACATGACCTGGGATCCGCAGGGGCGGTTATGGGTCATCTGTTCTACCTCGTATCCGCAGGTTTCACCGGGTGAGAAGCCGAACGATCAGATTGTGATTCTGGAAGATACGGACAACGATGGTCAGGCTGATAAATCGACGGTCTTCGCGGATGGGCTCTATGTACCAACGGGTCTCGAACTGGGGGATGGAGGCGTCTACGTGGCTAATGCCCCCGACCTCCTGTTTCTGAAGGATACGAACGGCGACGGGAAAGCCGACCATCGCGAAGTGGTGCTCACCGGGTTTGCAACGGAGGACAACCACCATTCAATCAGTGCCTGGCGGTGGGGGCCGGGTGGCTGGCTCTATTTTCAGGAGGGGACCTTCATGCATTCGCAGGTGGAGACCCCCTATGGTACGGTACGCCTGGAAAACGGGGGCGTGTTCCAGTTCCAGCCCCGCACCCTGAAATTGAATGTCTTCGCTGACTATCGGGCCTCGAACCCCTGGGGACACATGTTCGACGACTGGGGGCAGTCTTTCGTGATTGATAACCCGCGGCTCTACTTCAGTGCACCGCTAACCGCAAACAGTCGTGCCAAGCTGGGCTATGAGGCGAGCGGCCAGGGAACGAAACAGTGTGGCGGCGAATTCGTGGCCAGTCGACATTTCCCTCCGGAAGTCCAGGGAGAGATCTGGACTAACCAGTACAAAACCCATGCGGTAGCCCGTTATGAAGTGACTGACGACGGGGCCGGCTATTCCATCAAGAGCCTCGACCCGCTGATCCAGTCGAGCAGTTCCTACTTCCGCCCTGTCGATCTGAAGATGGGACCGGACGGAGCTGCCTATGTGCTGGACTGGTACAACCCGCTGATCGGCCATATGCAGCACAGCTTTCGTGATGAACGGCGCGATACGACACACGGTCGAGTCTGGCGCGTGACTTATAAAGGACGCCCGCTGGTCGAACGCCCCCAACTGGTGGGAGTGCCGTTGCAGGATGTGGTCAACCATCTCCGTGATCCGGAAAGCTATACCCGGCAGCAGGTAAGACGCGTGCTCTACGATGCCGACCAGCAGCAGGCGAAACAGGCCCTCGATGAATGGCTGCTCACGCTGGCCCCCGAGGAACCAAACTATGATCATCACCGCCTGGAAGCACTCTGGTGCTATCAGACCATTGGTGTCGTGAATGAGAAACTGCTGCGCGAGGTACTGGAAGCTAAAGATCCGCGGGCTCGGGCGGCTGCCTTACGGGTGCTGCGCTACTGGTACCCAGAGGTGAAGAACCCCCTGGAACTACTGGAGACGGCGATCCACGATCCACATCCCCGTGTGCGGCTGGAGGCGGTGCTGACGGCTGGTTTTATTCCCGATCCGCGTTCGGTCACGATTGCGGTCAAAGCCATCGATGCGCCGATGGATCGCTACCTGGAACACGCACTGAAGCTGACCATCGACGGTCTGCAGGAACACTGGGTCAAAGCCCAGCAGGAAGGCAAAGTAAAGTTTGAGAAGCCGGCGCATAAAAACTATGCGCTGGCAAACCTGCTCTCGAATGAATCGATTGATGTGATTATTGACCTGTTAAATGCAGGCAGTATTGATGCGAATCTGTTAGCAGGCCCGGCTCAGGTGGTGGCAGAAAAAGCGAATGCCAATCAGTTGGAACCACTTGTGTTGAGCCTGGTCGAAGTGACCCGTGAATATAAAACACAGGGTGGCAAAGGGATATCTCCCGAGGCACTGAGCATTCTGCTGGATGCCATGGATCGGGCGGCCCGGGAACGGGGGGTTGTCCCCCAGGGAAATATCGGTTCGATGGTCAGTCGCTCCGCCGTCGTGCCCGGATTACCGGTTCAGAAATCCGTGGCCCGACTGATCGGTTCCTGGAAACTGACACGGGAAGGGAAACGACTGCAGCGGGAAATCAATGCCGCAGACACCGATCCGGAAGTCAAACAGCTGGCGGCAGAGTCACTGGGCTTGCTGGGCGATCCAGCTTCGCTCAAGTTTCTGAACGGACTGATCCAATCAAAGAAACCGGTAGATCAGCGTCTGCTGGGTATCTATGGCCTGGCGGCACACGATCTGAAACAGGCAGCTGAACGGACCCCGGAGGTTCTCACACATGATCCGGAAGGGGCTGACCCGGGCTGGTTCTTAACGGCATTCACCAAACGCAAAGGGGGAGCCGGGATCCTGGCGGAACAGCTGAAATCAGCGAAGCTGAACCCCGCGATGGCGTCCCGGATTCGCCAGCACCTGATAGAAACGGGGGAAACCAACCAGGCGTTGATCGACGCCTTTGGAGGTGGGGTGATGCAGGATTCCCTGGAAGCACAGCTGCTGAAAGAAAACGTACTCGACCTGGCTGCTGAAGCAAGAGAGCAGGGAGATGCGGCCCGAGGAGAGCAGATCTTCCGCCGGACCGAACTGGCGTGCATGAAGTGCCACAGTATTTCGAATGCAGGCCCGGTACTGGGACCAGACCTGGCGGCCATTGGATCGAGTTCCCCGCCGGATTACATTGTCGATTCCTTCCTGCGACCTTCCAAGGTGATCAAGGAATTCTACGAGAGCATGATGGTCGTTACCGATGAAGGCCGCGTGATCAATGGAATTCTGGTGGTGAAGGATGATTCCAAGGTCGTGCTCAAAGATGCTGCTCATCAGGGGAAACAGGTGACGATTCCGGCAGAGCAGATTGAGTTCACGAAGAAGCTGCCTTCGCTGATGCCCCAGGGACTGGCCAGCAAGCTGAAAAGCCGACAGGAATTTCTGGACCTGGTTAAGTTCGTCACCGAGCTGGGGCGCCCCGGTCCTTACGCAACCAGTGCGGCCCAGGTGGTGCGACGCTGGCGTCTGCGAGGTGTGGATACTTCGTTAACAGGCAACGAGGCGACACAGATCAAATCGCTGGCTAATTCGGGAACAGCTGCCTACAGCATGGTGAATGGAACTCTGCCGGCAAACGACCTGAATCTGCAGAAACCAATCACACAGGCGATGGCCCTGGTGGATGTGACTCAAGCGGGGAACGTACAGCTGAAGCTGAACTCCACCACAGGGCTGAAGATATGGCTGAATGAAACGCCGGTCTCCGTTTCCGAAACGACTACGCTGGTCCTGCCTTCCGGGCGGAGTCAGATCATTTTTGAGGTCGATCGCAGTCTGCGGGGCGACGTGGGCCTGCGAGCGGAGTTTGTGAATTCGGATCAGCAGCCCCTGGGCCGCTTCAAAGTGGTCGGCGGTCCCTGAGGCAGAGTTCCTGCTTGAAATCAGTCCTGCTCTGATGTGGTCCGTTTGATCCAGGCGCCGCATAACCGGGGCCAGTGGGAGACCGGATTGTCAGAAGGACGCATACCGTATCCGTGGCCCCCTTTGGCAAAGAGATGCAGCTCGGCATCGACTTTGGCGTCTTTCAGATCGCGGGTGTAGTTGAATGCGCTGTCGACCAGGCGCCGGTCGTCCAGAGTCTGGACGATGAAGGCAGGCGGAGTCTGGGCGGTGACTTTGATTTCCGAGGCCGACTTCCGTTTGTCATCATCCTGGTAGATGTAAGCCGGGTAGATGAGGACTGTGAAATCGGGACGGCAGCTGAGCTTGTCGGCATCGTCGATCGGTTTGTAGTTGCGTTTCTGATAGTTGGTCGACAGGTTCGCTGCCAGGTGCCCGCCGGCTGAGAAACCGAGTACGCCGATCTGATGCGGGTTAATGCCCCACTCTTTGGCTTTACTGCGGACAATTCCAAACGCGCGCTGGGCGTCTTTCAGGGCCTGCTCACGCTGATTGCCGGGAACGGTGTATTTGACGATCACAGCGTGAATGCCAATAGAATTGAGCCATTCTGCGATTTCGGTTCCTTCCAGGTCGTACGCCAGCACGTTGTAGCCGCCCCCCGGAAAGATGACGACTGCAGGCGCGTTGGGTTTCGCCTTTTTCGATTTATAGAATTCAATCGCCGGGCGATTCACTTTGGTGATGCGGATAATTTTGTTGTATGTGACTTCGTCATCGCTCTTTTCCAGCAGCGGACGGTCAGGCCAGACGGCGAGCTGCTCATCCGGTTTGGGAGTTTCAATCGGTGCTGCTGCAAGCGTGAGCAGTAAAAACAGTGCCAGATAGACGGATTTCATAGGGTTATTCTCCAGTGCTTGATTCAATCATAAATGTTCTGACATAATTATTCTGAATGGGATCTCAATCTTAACGTCAGCGTCGATCTGGTTGTAGTCAGAGGCAAAACCCTAATGAGGCGTCACACATTTCTAAATCTTATTTACCAAAATCGCACAACACATGTTGATAGGCTGATATGTGCCGGGTAACATCGAAGGAATGACCTCACCGCGATCCGGCCCGGCTCGGATTGCACGTTGCCTCACCCGAAACTGGGAAACTATCAGCATGTATCGATTCTTGCTCTGTGTCGTGCTTGTTTTCGGCCTCTCTACATTGGCTGCCGCTGGTGAATCAGATTCACAAAAAAATCTGGAATGGAAGGCGGGGGCGGCTTCCGCAAAGATCACCCCAGCAAAACCATTGAAGATGGCAGGCTATGCCGGTCGTAAGGAACCCGCAGAAGGAACCGAACAGGACCTGTATGCCAAGGCGCTGGCCGTTGAAGATCAACAGGGAAACCGGGTGGTCTTTCTGACGCTCGACCTGATTGGAGTCATCGATCGTCTCAGAAGTGATGTCACCAGTCAGGTTCAGGAGAAATACAAGGTGCCTCCAGAAGCGGTGCTGATGAACGCTTCGCACACTCACTGTGGCCCGGCTTACGGCCGCGACGATGCCCAGGAATATTACGATCAACTGGCAACCACGCTGGTCAAGACGATTGGCCTGGCAATCGAAAATCTGGAGCCGGCGCAACTCAGCTGGTCTGCAGCGCGCTGCTCAGTCGCCATGAACCGCCGTACGCCGACTGCGACGGGATATCGCAATCATCCCAATCCCAATGGCCGCGTCGATCACCAGGTGCCCGTTTTAAGAGTGGATGATCCCCAGGGAAATCTGAAAGCGGTGATGTTCGGCTATGCCTGTCACAACACAACAATGGGCTTCCGCAAGTGGCTGGGTGACTACGCCGGCTTCGCTCAGGAATACTTTGAGAAAGATCATCCGGGTGTTACCGCACTGTTCATGATGGGGTGCGGCGGCGATCAGAATCCCTATCCACGGAGTGAACTGCATTACGCTCATAAGCATGGGCGTTCGCTGGCAACAGCTATAGAAGCGGCCCTGGAAGTCAACCAGAGGAGTCTGCTGCACCAGCACAAGCTGCATGGACCGCTCAAAGTTGCTTATGGCACTGTGGAACTGGAGTACCTGCCTGAAAAGAAACGGGAGCCTTGGGATTACCCGGTGCAGGTGATTCAGTTTGGCAATGATCTGACGATGGTCGCTCTCGGAACGGAAGTCGTCGTCGATTACGCACTTCGCATCAAACAGGAACTGTATGAAGAGGATGGTCCTGCGATCTGGGTCGCCGGCTATTCGAATGTCTATTCGGGGTATATTCCCAGTAAGCGTGTCCTGCTGGAAGGGGGCTACGAAGCGAGTCGTCCCTATAAACCGGATGTGGAAGAGCGAATCATTGGAAAAGTTCTCGAACTGAATGAGAGCCTGAATACCAAAGGGTCGAAGTAGACCTGTTCTAATCCGGAGAAACCTGCATGTTTCCGGCCAGTCGATTTATTTTACCGAGAGTGTTGCCAGCGTGTCTGACACTGCTGTGTCTGTTCACAGCAGGTCCTCTATGTGCAGAGAAGCCTTCCCCCGGCCTGGAACTATTCGAGAACAAAATCCGTCCCGTGCTGATTGAGCATTGTTACGAATGTCATTCCGCAGCGACCACGGATATCAAGGGAGGGCTCCGCGTTGACAGTCGCGATGCGCTGCGCAGCGGTGGTGAGTCGGGCGCTGCAGTTGTGCCGCATCGAGCAAAGGAGAGCCTGTTGCTCGATGCACTCAAACACGAATCATTCGAAATGCCTCCGGGCAAAAAACTGTCGGACGAAGTGATTGCCGACTTTGTGAAGTGGGTGGAACTGGGAGCGCCGGACTCACGTGACAAACCACCTACGCTCGATGAAGCAGCCTCGCTTTCGTGGAAGGCGATTTTCGAAAAACGGCGGCACTGGTGGAGCCTGCAACCGCTGCAGAAAGTGACTCCCCCTGTCGTCACAGACAACGACTGGTCTGAACGACCGGTCGACCATTTCCTGTTGCAGAAATTACGTCAGTCTGGCTTAGAGCCAGCGGAAGCAGCGAGTCCAAGAACTCTAATCAGGCGACTCTCCTTTGTATTGACGGGACTGCCCCCGTCCCCTGCTGAAGTGGAACGGTTTGTTACGGAAGCAAAGCAGAATCGCCAGGCTGCCTACGAAAGGCTCGTCGACCGGTTGCTGGCTTCGCCTCACTTTGGCGAGCGGTTTGCCCGGCACTGGATGGACGTCGTGCGATACACGGATACCTATGGCTATGAATGGGATAACCCGGCAAAAGGTTCCTGGGAGTACCGGGATTATCTGATTCGGGCATTCAACCAGGATGTGGGCTTTGATCAACTGGTGCGCGAGCAGATTGCCGGCGATCTGTTACCGGAGCCGCGGATCGATCACCAGAGTGGTTTCCACGAAAGCCTGATCGGGCCGATGTTTTATCATATGGGCGAGCATCGTCACGGCGACAGCATCAATTTTAATGGCATCCACCAGGAGATGATCAACAATAAGATCGATGCGTTCTCGAAAGCGTTTCTGGCAAGTACAGTCGCCTGTGCCCGCTGTCACGATCATAAGCTGGATGCGATTTCGCAACGGGATTATTATGCCCTGGCGGCCGTCTTCATGACCCCGCGCTGGACGTCACGTGTGATCGATGCACCGGGGAAACATGATGCGCTGATCAGGCAACTACAGAACCTGCGTGGTGAAATCCATCAGAAATTAAAGCAAAGCTGGCGTGCCCAGGCGGAACAGTTTCGTTCTGAACTGACTGCAGCAATAGCTGAATCGGCTGATTCCCCGCGCAGCCAACTCTGGCGTGAAGCACTGGGTTTAAAAAACGCTAAGAAACAGAAGAAAGCAGCGGAATTGAAACCGGATGACATCGCCTGGCCGGCAGCGCAACTGTTAAAAGTGACGACTCCTGCCGAAATCAAAACCAGCTGGGCTCAACTGCAGACGGCCTGGCGCACCGCCAGTGAGACACATCGACGGCAAAACGCGGAGCGGTTTCAGGTCCTGACGGACTTCTCAGAGCCTGGATTCCCCGAGGGCTGGCAGATGGAAGGGGACGGCATTCGCTATGGATACGTCACTGATGGCACGCCCTTGATTGCGCTGGAGGGGGAGCAACTGATTCAGCAACTGCTGCCACGCGGCTATCACACGCATGCACTCTCTTCGAAATTACCGGGCGCGATCCGACCTCCCTCTGAACGGGATCTGCCAGGAAAGATTGTCAGCCTGAAGCTGGCGGGGGGAGAATGGAGCGGCTTTCTCCGTGTGCCCGACAATGCCTTCCAGACCGAGAACGTAATCTTCTTCGACCGGAGTGAACCAGCCTGGCAGACCTTTGCCGACCGTCCCCTGGTGAACGGTATCCAGCGGATCATGTTTGAAATTGCGACCAGTGATCTGAATCCCGATTTTCCGCCCCGCACAGGCAAGACCCGCGCCGGTGGCAAACTTCTGCCTCCAGAGGACTTTGGTTTCGACAAACGGAGCTGGTTCAGTGTGACCGAAATAGTCAGCCACGATCAGACAGGAACGCCCGCCGATGAACTGGAACGGTTTGCCTCTCTGTATGAACAGCCTGCCCCCAAAAATTCGACCGCGGTCTGCCAGCACATCGGAAACTGGCTCACCGAAAGCGTGGATCGCTGGAGTAGAGATCAGGCGAGTTCTGCTGATGTGGAGCTGATTAACTGGCTGCTGGAGAAACAGCTGCTCAATAACAATTCAGCAGCTGGTTCGCGTCTCAAAAAACTGGTTTCTGAGTATCGTCAGCTAGAGGAAAAGCTACCGTTTGCTCACACGGCCAACAGCATGGATGAGCGTGGCTTGACCGAAGTCTCTTACCCACTGAATATTCGCGGGAATGTCGATGATCCAGGCAAACTCATTTCCCCTGATTTTCTGGATGTCTTTGCCGGCCGGCACCAGGTTCCCCAGAGTCCGGGCAGCGGTCGGCTGGAACTCGCGGAATATCTGGTCAGCCCACAGCACCCCCTGACTGCACGTGTCTATGTCAACCGGGTCTGGCAGTGGGTCTTTGGTGAGGGACTGGTCAGAACTCCCAATGACTTCGGACACCTGGGAGAACAACCCACGCATCCAGAACTGCTGGACTATCTGGCACAGGAATTTACCAAAGGGGGCTGGTCGACCAAACGTCTGATTCGCAGGCTGGTGCTCACCGAAGCATTTCAACAGTCAGGAATCGTGTCAGACCAGGCAAGGAATATCGATGCGGACAATCGCCTGTGGCATCACTATCCCACCCGGCGGCTGGAGGCGGAAGCGATTCGCGATGCGCTGCTGGCTGTATCCGGCAGACTGGACCGCCGCTTATATGGTCGACCGATCGCTGCTCCCCGCCCCAAACCGGATCCCTCAAAACGATTATTCAACGGACCTTTAGATGGTGCGGGACGACGATCCATCTATCTGCAGATGTCGATTATGGACCCACCCCGGTTTCTGGTTGGCTTCAATCTGCCCGACCTGAAACTGCCCACTGGAAAACGGGATGTGACGAATGTCCCCAATCAGGCATTAATCCTGATGAACGATCCGTTCGTAATGTCTCAAGCAGAGGAGTGGGCCAAACGACTGCTCGCTGATTCTTCTGACACAGTTGAGCAGCGACTGCAGCAGATGTTTCTCGCTGCTTATGGACGCAGTCCGGATGCCGGTGAAATTGAACGCTGGATGGCTCTGATTCGAGATCTGGGAAACACGCGTGAACAGACAGTGCTGTTAGACAACCCAGAAGTCTGGCAGCACGTGGCACACGCGATGTTTAATACCAAAGAATTCATTTATTACCGGTGACTGATATGCAGAGTTCATCATTCCGTTCGAGCAACTGCCCGGGTGCCTTAACCGTCCACAGTCGACGTGGATTCCTGAAACAGACGAGTGCCGGTTTCGGCTGGCTGGCACTGGCTGGCCTGCTGGGTGAGCAGAACCGGCTCCACGCGTCAACCAGCCCGGTACAGCCCCATCACACGCCTCGCGTCAAGAATGTGATTTTCTGCTTTATGGATGGCGGGCCAAGTCATGTGGATACTTTCGATCCGAAGCCGGCCCTGAAAGCGCACGAAGGAAAACCGATTGGGGCAGGGGCCGTCTCTAAACGCTCGCAATCCAGTGCGGGTCGCGTCTGGCTGGGAAGCCCCTGGAAATTCCAACAGCGGGGCGAAAGCGGGTTATGGGTCAGTGATCTGTTTCCGCGTCTGGCGAACGTGGCGGACGAACTGTGCGTCATACGTTCCATGGTGGGAGAACTGCCCCTGCACGGACAGCAGAATCTGCTGCTGCACACGGGACGGATTATCGGACAGGCACCAAGCATGGGAGCCTGGGTTTCCTATGGTCTGGGAACCGAAAACCGGAATCTGCCGGCCTACGTGGTGTTGAATAATGACTGGGTTCCCAATGGGGGACTGGAAAATTTTGGCAGTTCGTTTCTCCCTGCCACGCACCAGGCGACGCAACTGCGTGCTAAAGGGGTGCCCGTCGATAATATTCGGCCGAGTGACTCATTCTCCCTGCAGAAACGCAAACTGGAATTACTGGCTGCGCAGGATCGAGTGTTTGCCGACAGGGCTTCGGCCGCTTCCCCTATTGAAAGTGCGATCGCCAATTACGAAACCGCATTTCGGATGCAGACGCTGATTCCCGAGGTTTCCGATATCAGTCAGGAACCGGCGCACATTCAGCGCGAGTACGGTGTCGATTCTACAGACGAACATCAGCACTACTACGCGACTCAGGCGTTACGGGCCCGGCGGCTCGTGGAAGCGGGAGTCCGTTTTGTGGAGATCACCTGCCCCAGTTTTGACAGCAACAACAGCCCCTGGGACCAGCATGGACTGCTCAAGAAAAACCATGAGAAGAATGCGCGGATTACCGAACAATCTGTCGCGGCGTTGATTACCGACCTGAAACGTCGCGGAATGCTCGATGAAACCCTGGTCGTGTGGGCCGGTGAAATGGGGCGGACACCGCATACACCGAAAGTCACACCAACCTGCGGCCGCGACCATCATGTCAACGGATACAGTCTGTTTCTGGCCGGAGGTGGTTTCAAGCCGGGCATCACCTTTGGTGAGACCGACGAGTTCGGTAACGCGGTAGTCGAACGACCGCTTTCCATTCATGACATCCATGCGACGATCCTGCATCAGCTGGGGTTGGACCATGAAGCGCTGACATTCCGGCACGGCGGGCGTGATCATCGTCTGACCGACGTGCATGGTCATGTCATCCAGGAAATCTTGAGTTGAGAAACCAATGCATGAAGTTCCGATGAAAAGTCAGATTCGCTTCTGATTTAAATGACTCTTCAGTTGCTCGTCCCCTGTGCGAGGTCTTAAAATCAAATTAACCTTCCTGGAATGCCGTGCACCGAAATCCGGTCCGCCGACGTGCCATTCCCTTAACGCGTGAACAACGCAGATAATTTCGATACAAATCCACTCCTGCCACATTCCCATTAATCAGGTTGATTACATATGTTCGATTACAAACGGCTCAATGAAGCAGTCAAAGCTGAAAACGGTATCAGTCGGCGTCTCTTTCTTTCGTATGGTGCAGCGCTGTCAACGCTGCCTCTGCTGGGACGCGCCAGCTGGGCAAATCCTTCTCCCGTGTTTCAGAAAGATCCCTTTACCCTGGGAGTCGCTTCAGGCGATCCTGACCCCACCAGTGTGATTCTGTGGACCCGTCTGGCTCCTGAGCCCCTGCAGCCGAATGGGGGACTAGGTCCTGAGGCGATCGAAGTGAAATGGGAACTGGCTGAGGACGAAGGGTTCCAGAAGCTGGTTGCATCCGGGACCGTTCAGGCGACTCCTCAACTGGGCCATTCCGTGCATGTGGAACCCAAAGGCCTGAAGCCAGACCACTGGTACTGGTACCGTTTCCAGGCGGGTGATGCCGTCAGCCCCGTAGGCCGGACACGGACCATGCCCGAGAAAACGGCGATGCCGGAACAGCTCAAGTTTGCCTTCGCCTCCTGTCAGAACTATGAACAGGGGCTGTTTACCGCTTACGAGCAGATGGCACAGGACGATCTGGACCTGGTCTTCCACCTGGGCGATTATATTTATGAATATCAATCCGGAAGGAACGGAAAGATCCGTACGCATTTCGGTCCCGAGATCGAATCGCTGGGCGATTACCGGATTCGCCATTCCCAGTACCGTGCCGATCCGCTGCTGCACAACATGCACGCCCAATGTCCCTGGTTTGTGACCTGGGACGATCATGAGTTCGATAATAACTGTGCAGACGACGTCTCCGAAGAACTGGATGCTGACCCGATTGACTTCATGTTGCGGCGGGCGAACGCGTATCAGGCCTATTACGAAATGATGCCATTGCGTCCCGGCTGTCTGCCACAGGGACCGCACATGCAGCTCTACCGTCAGGGCGGCTTCGGTCGCCTGGCCGATTTCCTGGTGCTGGATACACGTCAGTACCGGAGCGATCAGCCCAACGGGGACAAGAAATCACCGCTCAATCAATCCGCACTGGCGCGCAGCAATTCACTGCTGGGCGGCAAGCAGAAAAACTGGTTGCAGTCACAGTTAATTACATCAGAGGCCACCTGGAACATACTGGCTCAACAGGTCATGATGGGCATGGTGAGTTTCCCTTCGAAAGAAGAGGAGCGGGTCTATTCCATGGATCAATGGCCCGGTTGTGCTTATGAACGGATGCAGCTGATGAAATTTATCGCAGAACGTCGTGTGCCGAACCCGGTCGTACTGACCGGGGATATTCACTCCAACTGGGTGAACAATCTGCGCGTGGATGACCGCAAGCCCGAAACACCAGTCGTGGCGACCGAGTTTGTCGGCACATCCATCAGCAGTGGCGGAAATGGCGTACAGAAACGCAAGGAACATGCCGATATTCTGTCCCACAACCCCTGTGTGCAGTTCCAGAACTCCGAGCGGGGTTATGTCCGCTGCACATTGACACCGAAAAACTGGGTCAGTGATTACATGGTTGTGGATGATGTCACCCGACCGGGAGGCCATGTCACACCGCGAGCATCATTCGTCGTGGAGGCGGGAACGCCTGGAGCCCATCCGGCTTAAGCCCTGACGCTGAGTGCACGATGTTGACATTCGACTGAGATCAGAGCCCTGCGTGTGGTTCGGTCTCAGTCGCAGTCTGCTGTGTCACCCAGTGCAGGAGAGTTTTTGCGAGTACTTTACTGTTGACCGGTTTACTCAAATAATCATTACAGCCAGAGTCGAGGCACTTCTGTCGATCGTCCGACATCGCATGCGCGGTCAGAGCGACGATGGGCAGATCTGCCCCTGCTTTGCGCAGTGTGCTGGCCAGCGTGTAGCCATCCATTTCAGGCATCTGCATATCTGTCAGCAGCAGATGGTAAGGCTGTCCCTCCCGCTCCGCTTCCTGGAATTTCTGGAGTGCGATCGCACCATTGTCAGCCACATCGACCCTGGCCCCTTTCTTCTTGAGCAGAAAAGAAATCAGTCGCTGATTGTCGGGCCCATCCTCGGCGAGCAGGATCCGCGTCCCTGGGGGGAGCGTGAGAGTAGCCGGAGGCGCCGGTTTTTCCGAATTTTCGATGTCGTCCTGTAAACGGCTGGTGATAAACCGCGTCTCGGGTAACGTTTCGATGGGTAGAGTCAAGCGGAAGCAGGTTCCTTTGCCCTGTTCGGTCCGAACCAGCGAGACTTCTCCATTCATCAAACGGGCCAGTTTACGGGAAATGACCAGCCCCAGCCCTGTCCCCCCATGCTGCCGGGTGACCGAGGTATCGGCCTGAGAAAACGCGTTGAATATCTTTTGTGCCTGTTCGAGCGACATGCCTGGGCCGGTATCCTGGATATCGAACTGCAGGAACGAAGTGTCTCCCTGTTTAGACAGTTCCACTATCAGTTGAATTTGCCCCTGTTCGGTGAATTTGACTGCATTCCCGACGAGATTCATCAAAATCTGTCGCAGTCGAGTCGGGTCGCTTTTGATGACATCGGGGATGGGATTCTGAATCCGGGTTACCAGATCAACTCCTTTTTCCGTCGCCGGTGGACGAAGCAGACTTTCGATGTGATCCAGAATGTGGAATACCTGTGTCGTTGTATAATCCAGCTGAACTTTCTGCGCCTCAATCTTGGAGAGATCCAGGATGTCATTGATGACCGTCAGCAGATGGTTACCAGCCTCCTGAATCGTATTGACCGCCTGATCCCGTTTCCTGGCTGAGGTCGCAAATTCGGGATCATTTTTCAGCAGGTCAGCGTAACCCAGGATGGCAGTCAGCGGAGTACGGATTTCGTGACTCATATTGGCCAGGAACTCACTCTTACTTTGCGATGCAGCCAGTGCCGCTTCCTGTGCCTGTTTAAGTTCAGTAATATCATTTCGGATCGCGAGATAACCGGTGGAATTCCCTTCGCCGTCTTTCATGGTCGCGATCGTCGTATCGACCCAGTACAGTTCGCCATTTTTACGACGATTGCAGATCTCTCCCTGCCACATCCCCTCTGAAGCAATCGTCCGGAAAACGTTTTTCCAGAATTCCTGAGAGTGAGTTCCTGAATTGACAATGCGGTGTGTCTTTCCGATGGTTTCCGTTTCTGAATACCCACTGACTTTACAGAACATTTCATTTACATGGCGAATGGTACCATTCAGTTCCGTCTCCGCCACAATGGCATGCTGATCCAGAACCTTGAGGCACAACTCCAGCCGGACCGTTGCTTCCCGAAGCGATTTTTCCAGTGCCATCCGATCAGAGATATCCACCAGTACGTTGACGGCTCCTGTGAGTTCACCTTCAAAATTGAACAGGGGACTGACATGGGCCAGGGCGGTTTTGCGTTGACCATTTTCAGATTCGACAACAATTTCCCCCCCGTGGAGTGTTTTGGCGGTATCCAGGGCCAGTGCCATCCAGCACTTCTCATGTGGAATGGAATTTCCATCGGTGTCATATAATCTGAAAGAACCACAGAAACGATCTTCCGGGTGATCAAGCTGCGGTTCCCGTCCCCAGAAATCCGCAGCCGCCTGATTATAGTAGGTAATCAGCCCCTCGGTATCGCAGGTATAGGCTGCCACCGGTAGTGCATCGAGCAGATGACGAATTTTTTCCCGGCTGTCCAGCAGTTCCTGCTCCGCCTGCTTTCGCTCCGTAATATCGTTTTCAATCGCCATGAAACCGGTGAGATTACCGTCGGCGTCCAGAATCGGGTCGGCCTTGATATGGACCCAGTACTCCGTTCCTGATTGATGATAGTTAATCAGTTCCGTTTCGAAGCTTTCACCAGCGCGGACTTTCTGAGCCATATATTCGATCGCCTGAGGATCTGTTTTCTCTCCCTGCAAGACAGCGCCCGGTGTTTTGCCAATGACCGCTTCGAGACCGTAGCCTGTGATCTCCTTGAACCGATCGTTGACCCACTCAACCCGCCCCTGGTCGTCGGTGATTACCACGCCATTGGTGGACTTACTCACCGCGGTTGCCAGCCGTGAAAGTTGTTTTTCGTTCTGTTTTTTCTCGGTGATATCGATGGCAACACCGAGGTAGCCTTCGATCTGCTGATACTGATCTCGAATTGCAGTGACTGTCAGCTCAACGGTACGCTGGCTGCCATCTTTACGAACATAAGTCCATTCGCGTTTATCAACTTCCCCCTGCTGAGCCAGGGCAATAAACGTTTCAAAATTTTCAATTTTTCGTCCGAGGGCTTCCGACAGTTCCCGACCATGCGCTTCAATTTCTTCTGGAAGATGAAAACATTCTGGGGTCCGCATGCCAATCATTTCTTTTGCAGAATAGCCCAGCAGCTGCTCAGCCCCGGGACTGAACAGGGTAATGATCCCTTCATGATCTGTAGCAATAATCGAGACTTCCGTCGCGGCCCGGATCACCCCATCCAGATGTGCGCGGGAGGTGTACTCGTCATATTGCAAAAGTAAGAATTCCGCTTCACGTTGTTTTTCCTCAGTAATATCCTGAAAGGCGCCGACCAGCCTGACCGGATGCCCCTGTTCATATTCCAGCTCCCCCTGTGCCCGCACCCAGATATGCTTCCCTTTAGCAGTGATAAATGGAAGTTTCAGATCCCAGGACTCTCCTGTTTCCAGGGATCGCTCCAATGCATTCTGAATGGCGGGACGCGCTTCGGGAGCATAAAACTTATAAGCATTTCTGATCGAGGGCTGATACCCCGGCTCTACTTCATGGATCGCATAGGTTTCCTGTGTCCAGAACAGTTCTTTCGTCTCCAGATCCAGGTGCCAGCCTCCGATTTTGGCTACTTCCCCGACGCGTGATAACAGTTTTTCGCTCTGGTTGAGCTGCAACTTCGTCAGTTTGTATTCATGGATGTCTTCAGCCGTTCCGACGATGGTCAGTTGCTCGGCATCCTCCGCGGAGAGCGTCCTGGCCTGAATGCGTACCCAACGGGAGTGCCCCAGCTGATTTTCAGCACGGACCTCCAGATCAATGGGAATTCCCGACTGCAGATGTCGTTCGACTGCTGCTTCCAATAAGCCCCGATTCCCTGGATCCAGGTGACTGCGAAAGACATCAAACTGAGATTCCGGGTACTCTGCCTCTGAAGAATATCCGAATACGCGCCAGAAAGTATCGGAGCACCAGAACTCGCCTGTATTTTTCGTCCACGACCAGGTCTCATGAAACGTTGCAGAAATGGAAGCTGCCAGTTGTGATTGATTACTCTCCAGATTCCGTGCGCGCGAATCCAGATCTGCCTGGAACTGATGCAGACTCTGGCGTCGATTTTGGATCTGCGAAAACAGATAAAGACAGATGGCATAGGAAATACCAAACAGGATCAACCCGGAAAACCAGCCAGGAGAGGCTCCGGCAGCAGCCCGATCCTCGAGCTGTCCGGAAGAGAGTGCGGACTGATATTGGGCCAGCAGGAGCATCAGTTTCTGCTCGCTGGCCAGTACTGCAGGCAACTTTGCCTGCGGAGTCTGAGCCCCTGACAAAACCTGGAGAACGTCGTTTGTAATCTGGTTGAAGAGTGGCGAAATCTGTTCATCCAGCATTAAAGCTGCAGAAACTGTTGCTGACCGACTGATTGAGTTTGATGACTGCCTGAGTTGCTGATGCTGTTCATTCCAGCGATTCAGAAGTTCGTCGAGTTTGTGATAGCTGCTGGTATTCTGATCCGGATCCTGGAGGAGCAGCAGATGTTTGACGATCTCTGTAGTCTGTAACTCAAGTCGACTGATTAACTGCTGCTGTGAATCAGCAGTGAATACAACAGTCGGTTTCGGTGCCGGTTGATACGCGTGAAACAGAATCAAAATCAGAACAAAAGTCAGGCTGGCCAGCCCGGCCTGCAGCGCGGGTGACTGAATGATACGTTTGCCCAAAGAGGATTCGCCTTCATGAGAATCAGAATGAATAATATGCATCGTTGTAAATCAAAGAAAAGGAGAGGGACGTTTATCGAGTTCATCGGCGGGAGAATGTAACAGCGCGATAAAACATCCGTGTGGGATTTACTTATAATTACTAATAATATGATTTCGGCCCTCAACTTGAGTCAGGACGAGAGAAACAGAAAATGTGAAACCCATGACTGTTATGTCTGCTGAGTGGGTTATACTGCCTTTCTGTGGAAATCGAGTTTGAAGGCAGGAGAGCGAGGGATTCCCCTGAAATCACCGCAGAAATTCCCTTGCAAGCCCCTTTCAAGCAGGGAACTGGTAGCTGCCTCCACAATGAAGTCGACAGTGCGCAAGAAAAAAGCCGCAGCAGAAAAAAGAAATTCTGCAACGGCTTTTTATGGAATACGGAGAGAACGGGATTCGAACCCGTGGAACCGTTTGCACGGCTCACTGGTTTAGCAAACCAGCGCATTCGGCCACTCTGCCATCTCTCCTGACTGCCTCGGCTACTTATAACAGAGCCGATTCAGCACTCTTTATGCTGTTTTTGCTGTGGAATGTCAACGTTTGAAGCCCTGATTATGCAGAGACTTCGGTAATTTGACACAACAGGGAAGAGGGAGTGTATCAAACCAAATTCGCAGCTGCAATAGTTTCAGCCCCCTGAGGTGCGAAAGCGGGGAATCCCGGGGGGAGGATCTGAAATCACAGCAATAATCGCCAAAACCGGTCCGGGCCTGACTGTGCAATCCGCATCCGGTACGGGCGCCTTAAGGCATTCAATGATTACCACTTACAGCATTTTACATTCAGGACTGCAGATAGTTTTCCAATGCTGTCTGCCAGTCGGGAAGTGTGTACTGAGTCACTTCTTCCAGGAGCGAGCAATCGAGAACGCTGTAGCGGGGTCGGTCGGCGGCGGCGTTGTACTGTTCTGTGGTGATAGGACTCGTTTCTACCTCAATCCCGGCAATCTCAAAGACCTTTCGAGCCAGTTCATACCAGGTGGTCTGCCCCCGATTCGTCACGTGGTACAGACCGAACTGATCTGTGCTGATCAGCCTGGTCAGCGCCTCTGCCAGATCGCGGGTGGAGGTAGGTGTACAATGCTGATCATTGATGATGGAAAGCGAATCGCGTTCGCGTCCCAGCCGGAGCATGGTTTCGACAAAGTTTCCGTTTCCGGTTTTGCCCGCTTTCCCATACAGCCCACAGGTGCGAATCACATAATGCTGAGGGCACAGTGCCCGGACAAAATATTCCCCCGCCAGTTTGCTGAGCCCGTAGGCACTGACAGGGCCCGGGGCATCCTGTTCCCGATAGCCTGCCTGTCGGGTGAGGTCCAGTCCGAACACATAATCAGAGCTGATCTGCATCAGAGCAATCTGCTGTTCCTGACAATAGCGCGCCAGATTTCGGGGGCCGAGCGCGTTGATGGCATAAGCGACTTCGGGTTCCGATTCCGCCTGATCGACTTTGTTATAGGCGGCGGTGTTGATTACCAGATCCGGCGCGGTCTCTGAAAGTGTAGAGGCGACGCTCGACGCTTCTTCGATAGAAATCTGTTGATGTGTCAGACCGGAAACCTGATGTTCTTCCTCGATCAGGCGGGTACAGAGATCCTGTCCCAACTGTCCCCGCGAACCAATGACAGTGATTTTCATATTGAACGGAATCCTTTCCTGAATCAGGTCTGTGCATCCGCATCAGGAGACGCCAGGGGCGCCACAAAGTGGACCTGTCTGGCTACCTCCTGAAAACCGAGTGATGTGTAAAGATGGTTCCCCACCGCGTTCTGTTCCAGTGTCTCAATTTTTGCCAGTGACAACCCCAGGTTGCGAAAGTGAGCCAGGGCGTGTTCCAGCAGCTGGCGTCCCATCCCCTGTCCCCGGCATTCGGGCACAAAAGCCATGTTGGGAATGTAGCCGATCCCGGCTGCCGGATCGTGCCAGGTGGAAATATACCCGACAATTCTGTCATCGAGTTCCGCTACAAAAATCCCCTCGGGTTCGCGACGGGAATCGGCTTCCACATGACCGGCTTTCCGCCATTTCCAGTCGTGCCCCTGGATCAGACCAAATTTCCGTTCGATGCCTTCATCGATCGAGACTCCCTGAAACGCTTCGACGGTAATCGCTTGCAGAGTTTCCAGGTCTGTCGGCTGATAAGGACGGATTTTCATGTGTCTCGATCAAAGTGAAACGGGGATTCTGAATCTGTAATTCATGACTGACGTCAAACTCCCGTGTATGCTATGATGTAATGAAGAAAAATGAAAGGTGAGCGGAGGAATCCCTAATCTGAGTCTTCCGTGCCACAAATCAACGTGGCCTGATAGGAAAAATGAATGTCGGACCCGGCGAGTTATACAGTAGAGCAATTCCTGGATGCCCGGATGGAGTTGCCCGATGCAGGGCGGTGGACGGAGCTGGCTCAGGGGCAGATCATCAATCTGGATGCTCCGGACATCGAACATGGCACGATTGTTTTAAACATTTCCAAATCACTTTCCCGCTATCTGCACAAGCGGGATGACGGCGCCGCCTATTTTGAACTGGGCCTGGTCGTCAAACGCGATCCGGACACGGTCCGTTTTCCAGCCGTCTGCATTTTCAAAACGGGTAGTCGATTCGACGAGCTGGATAAAGTGATCACAGAGCGCAGACCGGATGCGATCATCGAAATTGCCTCCACGAACCCCCGCCGGCGTCAGATGCAAGAACACGTCGATGAATATGTCAACTGGGGAGTCTCTTTGATCTGGGTAATTGATCCCACCGAAATGGAGGTGCTTGAATATCGTCCCGCGACTGGCAGTGAGGTGATTGACATCAATGGCAAGATGACGGGGGGAGACAGTCTGCCGGAATTCGAAATGAGCGTGAGAGACTTGTTCGCGGAGCCGGACTGGTGGTAAGTTAAGAGTAGACAGTATTCATTTAATTCGACTTCTTACTGAAAATCGGTTGCTCGCTTCAGTAAGCAATATTCAACATTCAAGGATAATTCAGGGATGCCTAAGGCACATTATGATGTGGCAGTGATTGGTACCGGCCCCGGTGGAGAAGGGGCAGCCATGCAGGCCATCAAGCAGGGAAAATCGGTCATTTCGATCGAGAAATTTTACGAGATCGGCGGTAACTGCACCCATAAAGGTACAATCCCCAGTAAGGCCTTACGCTATTCGATCCTGCGGATGTCGGAGATCAACACCTACATGCGGCAGATGGGGCGGGCCGGCATGGTGTTTGATCTGGAATTTCCCGAACTGCGCAAAACAGCCGCCTCTGTGATTCAGAAGCAGGTGGGCATGCGGCGGATGTTTTATGAACGGAACGGCGTGGACCTGGTCGAAGGTCAGGCGCGTTTTCTGGATCCGCACCATCTTCATATTGAAACGCCCAACGGTCTCACCGAAGAAATCTCGTTCGATTACGCCATCATCGCAGCCGGTTCGCGCCCCTATCGTCCGGCTGATGTTGATTTCAATCACCCGCATATTTTCTGCAGCGATACCATTCTGGATCTGGAGTTTACTCCCCGATCAATCAGCGTCTATGGGGCCGGGGTCATCGGTTGCGAATACGCTTCCATGCTGCGTACGATGGGGATGAAAGTCAATCTGGTCAACACCCGGAGTTCCCTGCTGGACTTTCTGGATGATGAAATCAGTGATGCCTTGAGTTATCACATGCGTGAGAGTGGCGTGCTGCTGCGGCATTGTGAGCATTATGAATCGATTGAAGGCACCGATGACGGCGTGATCATGAATCTGCAGTCAGGTAAAAAGCTGAAAACCGATATCATGTTGTTCGCAGCCGGCCGGACCGGGAATTCAGAAAACCTGGGACTGGAAACACTGGAAATCCAGCCCAACTCACGCGGGCAGATTGACGTCAATGATGACTTCCAGACCACACAGCCGCACATTTATGCCGTGGGTGATATTATCGGCTATCCTTCGCTGGCGAGTGCTGCCTATGTGCAGGGAAGGTATGCTGCCAGCCATCTGGATAACGGCGAGTGCGAACGGGCCCTGATCCAGGATATTCCGACCGGGATTTATACCAGCCCCGAAATCAGCTCCCTGGGCAAGACCGAACGGGAACTGACGGAAGCTAAAATCCCCTACGAAGTAGGGCATTCCATGTTCAAACATCTGGCCCGCGCCCAGATCATGAACTGCCCGACAGGGATGCTGAAGCTGTTGTTCCACCGTGATACCCTGGAGATTCTCGGAATTCACTGTTTCGGGCCCAGCGCTTCGGAAATCATTCACATTGGTCAGGCCATCATGTCGCAGCCCGGCTCGGCCAACACGCTGCTGTATTTCATCAACACAACATTCAATTACCCCACGATGGCAGAAGCCTATCGCGTGGCTGCGCTGAACGGGTACAATCGCCTGTTCTGATACATTTCTGTTAGTTCAACATTGCAGAGGTTACCTATGAGTCGCTCGCTCTTCGGATTACTGTTGCTGCTGTCCGTGATCTGTTCTGGTGGAATGCAGGCTGTGGCTGCGGAAACAACCCGGCCGAATGTGTTGTTTATTGCCGTCGATGATTTAAACGACTGGATCAGTTGTCTGGGCGGTCATCCGGACTGTAAAACGCCGAACATCGATCGCCTGGCGGCACGGGGGCTGCTGTTTACGAATTCGCATTGTGCGGCTCCGGCGTGTAATCCATCACGGGCGGCTCTGCTGACGGGCATCCGTCCTTCGAGTTCGGGCGTTTATCTGAATTCCCAACCCTGGCGACCGGCAATGCAGAGTGCCGTCACACTGCCTCAACATTTTCGCAACCATGGTTACCAGGCGAACGGCTCGGGAAAAATCTTTCATGGCCGCTATAACGACTATGGATCATGGGACGACTACCTCAAGCAGACCGGCGATCCCAAACCGACTCCGGCCGTGCTGCAGGATCCCCACTCCCGGGCCGGGACCATTATCTGGGGTGTGCTGGATGCCCAGGACCAGGAGATGAGCGATTACAAAATGGCAAATTACGCCATCGAATTTCTGGGCAAGCCTGATCAGAAACCGTTCTTTCTGGCGTGCGGGATCTATCGCCCTCACATGCCCTGGCAGGTGCCGCGAAAATATTATGACATGTATCCGCTGGATAAGATTCACATTCCCGAAGTTCCAGAACACGATCTGGATGACATTCCCCCTGCCGGCGTACGGATGGCCCGACCGCAAGGCGATCACGCCAAAATTCTGAAGACAGAGAACTGGCGGTATGCGGTACAGGCCTATCTGGCCAGCATCGCATTTGCTGATGTGCAGGTAGGTCGCGTGCTCGATGCGCTGGATGCGAGCCCTTATGCGAAAAATACGATCGTCGTTCTCTGGGGTGATCACGGCTGGCATCTGGGAGAGAAGCATCACTGGCGAAAATTTTCGCTGTGGGAAGAAGCGACACGAGCCCCGCTGATGATGGTCGTTCCCGGTGTCACACAGGTGGGCACCCGCTGTGATCAGGCGGTGGATTTCATGAATATCTATCCGACCTTGTGTGAGTTGTGTGATCTCCCGCGCGGCGATCATCTGGATGGCATCAGCATGGTCTCTTTATTGAAGGATCCCTCCCAGACGTGGGAGCGTCCGGCATTGACTACGCATGGGCGGCTGAATCATGCGGTTCGCGACAACCGGTATCGGTTGATTCGCTATCAGAATGGTGATGAAGAGCTGTACGATCACAGCCAGGATCCCATGGAATGGAAGAACCTGGCTGATGATCCCCGGTATGCGGACATCAAACAGAAACTGGCGAAATGGTTTCCGGAGAAAAATGCCCCCGATGCCCCGCATGATCCTGAGCTGGGTAAAAACAGGAAAAACAAACGTCAGCAGGGCAAAGGCAAGCAGAAAAAGAAGGCGGCGAAATCCTGAGCCACCGTTTTATTCGTCTTTCTTGCCGCGCGTTTTTTCCAGCATGTCTGCCAGTTCATCGACCGTGACGACCTTGTCTTTGTTCTGGTCGGCCCGGAAGAAAATGGGAAGCTCAACCAGGGGGACTTCGGACTGTTCCAACTGACCGTTTTCGTTTTTATCGCGACGACGGACCAGTCGGAAAGCGACCGCTTTGGAACGGTTTTCCGGCTTGGCTTCCTTGCGGGGAATGGCGACATTGAAATAACCGATCATCATTTCATTCCAGGTCTGATCGCCCCAATAAACGGGTTTATCAGGTTCGGGATTTGAGAGATTACTGTCGGAATTGTTGTAGTGCGCGACACAGTGAATGTAGTCGCCCGGCTCCAGGGGAATCGGCTTTTCAATTTTGTAAGCGGTCTGCCAGTTAAAATCGAATGCAGGGACGTCGAGCAGAATTTCGCCCGGTTCATCCGGCTTTTTACGCAATTCATAGCGGAATGATTTCCCGCGGAGATGCATGTGGGGCATGAAGCTCAGCAGGAGTGCATTGCGATCATTGGGAGGCGAAGTCGCTTCAATTTTGAAATTATCGTCGTTGGCATCAATGGGGAATTTCCGCCGGGTAAATTCCTGATTGAGCACATGAGCGGTCATCACCTGGTGTGTCACTTTGGATTCATCGGTAAAGACCAGGCCGACTTTGCTGCGGTCCTGCTGTTCGGTGCCGATGGGGGTGTAGTGCATCTGAAAGACCAGTTTGGAGCCGGCGGGGATTTTCTTGGCCATCCCCTGGGGCAGCATGACTTCGCGTGAGCCGGGCACATAACCGACAAGAAACTGATCGCCTTCGCCAAACACTCGGACTCGCTTGCCCTGGGGGGGACGGGCAAAGACCAGGATGTGATGCACGACCGCCCGGTTGCCGGGCAGGGCTTCTGCCCCAATGAGCCATTTGTCTTCCTTAAAGCCGGGATCGACCGTGAAGTACTGGTATTTCACTCCCCGCTTGCCAGCCTGGGCAGGCACCGTGAAGGGCTTGTCGTCCATATAGAACACGGCATCCGGTTTTTGCGGCAGTTTCCAGCCTGTGACATAAGTCTGCGGCTCGGGTAATTGCTTCGGGTCGCCCTGCGGGGCACCATTTTCGACCCACTGGTAGATGAGTTCTTTTTCTGCTTTGGTCAGACTGCGATCGTTGGCAAACTTTCCATGAGCCGGATCGGCGTGCCAGGGGGGCATCCGCTGATCGCGCACTACCTCAGCGATCGTTTCCGCCCAGCCGGCAACCTCTTCGTATTCGGTCAGTTCGAAGGGGGCAATTTCCCCCTTCCGATGACACTCCACGCAATGTTTCTGAAACAGGCGGGCGATCTGATTGGAGTAGGTCACGCTGCTGTTGGGATCCGGTTCGCGAATGCGACCGATGAAACAGCCCAGCGGTTTGGTCGAAGCGACGCTGACCGGTTTTCCGGCGAGCAGTTCCGAAATCGCTATTTTCAGATCCTGACGTTTGGGTTCATCACGGATATAACCGACACCATACTGGTCATCGACGCGGCCGTGGTATCGGATCTTGCGATCCTGATCGAGCAAAAAGATTTCGGGTGTGCGGACTGCACCGATCTGATCGGCGACATGATTGCCGGCGTCTTTGAGCACGGGGAAGCTGATGTCATGCTTGCGGGCATATGCGGCGATTTCGGTGAGTGAGTCCTGTTGATTGGACATGATCGCAAAAAAGGCGACTCCCTGAGCCTGGTACTCGTCAGCCAGTGTCTGCAGTCGATCGCCGTACAGTTTGGCCAGCGGGCATTCGGTGCCCAGGAAGGCAATCACTGTCAGCTTCTGATCGCGCACGTCATCGAGTTGCACGGTCTTGCCACGAAAGTCCTGCAGTTTGAAGTTGTCGACTTTTTTGCCGATCAGAGAATCCTTCTCTTCCGCGGAAAGACCGGAAGTAAACAGACCAACCAACAGCAAACACGGGATTAGACGATAGAAGCTTCGCATTCGACCTTGAACTCCCCTCTCAACTCAGATTTAATGATGGGCGCTGGTGCGTATTCGAAATGGTTCGATTCTCATTGAACCCTCAGGATACACCATCGTAGCGGTCTTCGTAGATAAAATTACTGTTAAAATACGAAGAAACACCAACAACAATTCGACCCTGCCCAGTAATACCCCGACGGAATTGATTCTGTTTCAGAAATCAGGGAAAGAATTTCATTTTTAATTATACAGGCGATCAGGGACAGGGTAAATATCAGTGATACTTGGACTGGGAACAGACATTGTCGAAATTTCACGCATCGGTCAGATGATCGAGCGGCACGGTGATACCTTTCTCAATCGTGTGTTTACCGTAAGTGAAAACGACTACTGCGGTTCCAAAAAGAACAAGGAGCAGCATTACGCCGGACGGTGGGCCGCGAAAGAAGCGGTGATGAAGACGCTGGGCACAGGCTTCGTGAAGGGAATTGGCTGGAAAGATATCGAAGTGGTCAACCTCAAGAGCGGGAAACCGACGATTGTCATTTCCGGTGGAGTCGAGCAGTACGCTGGCGAGATGGGGATCGAAGAGATTCTGATCACGATTTCACACAGCCGGGAATTTGCGACAGCGACCGCGATTGCAGTCGGGAAATCGCCGTCTGCCTGATTCCGTCTCACGCCTGAATCCAAACAACTCAGATCTGCTCGGGATTCAGAATTTTCTCAATAAGCGGTAGCTGGTGCCGCTGCAGGTGATCGACGAGCGTGGCCGGTGTTTCATCGGCAATGATCAGCTCTCGATATTTCGGCTTGATGAATTCGGTCTCGATGCAATGTTCGACCATGTTCAACAGAGGATCATAAAAGCCTGACGTATTCAGCAGACCGATCGGTTTCAGATAGATTCCGAGTTGCACCCATGAGACCACTTCGAAGAGTTCTTCCAGGGTGCCGAAACCGCCCGGCATGGCGATGAAGGCATCAGAACATTCCGACATTTTTGCCTTGCGGGTGTGCATGTCATCAACGACATGCATTTCATCGACCCCGGGATGCAGCAGTTCTTTGGTCGCGAGCTGGCGTGGAATGACGCCAATCACTTTACCCCCGGCTTCCAGAACGGCATCGGCGATAATGCCCATCAGCCCCACACTGCCGCCGCCATAGACCAGCGTGATTTTGCGTTCTGCGAGCAGCCTTCCCAGTTCCTGTGCAGACTGCTGATAGTCAGGATCACAGCCTGCCTTCGAGCCGCAAAAGACGCAGATACTGTTGATCTCGCTCATGCCCCGGTTCCATCGGCTGCCTGGTCATTGTCTGATGCAGGTTCTTCCGGTTCTTTCTCTACGGTTTTGCCTTCGGCAGCATTGTCCACAAAAGTTCCCGGCTTGATCTGCGGGCCCCGCTGATGCTGTTTCAGAATCGACTGCAGCTGGTCCATGTCCATGACTTCGCATTCCAGCAGTTCCTGTGTGAGGTGTTCCAGCAGTTCGCGGCGTTCATCCAGAACTTCGTAAGCGATTTTCGAGCATTGATCGATGATGCGGCGAATTTCCAGATCAATTTCCCGCAGGGTATTTTCACTGTGAATACTTTCCGCAGACGTAGACGAATCGCCGAGGAAGGGTGAACGGCGGGTTTCGCTGTAATGCACGCGGCCCAGCTTGGCGCTCATGCCGAACTCCGTGACCATACGGCGGGCCAGGTCGGTTGCCCGCTGCAGATCGTTCTGCGCTCCGGTCGATGTTTCCTGGAAAATAATTTCTTCCGCGGCGATGCCTCCCAGCAGTACGCAGATCCGGTTTTCCAGTTCACTCTGAGTGACCAGTTGTTTTTCTTCTTCAGGTCGCTGCAGGGTATAGCCGAGTGCCCCCAGGCCACGGGGCACGATCGAAATCTTATGTACCGGGTCGACGTTGGGCAGCGAACAGGCTACGAGCGCGTGACCGCATTCGTGGTACGCGACCCGGTTCTTTTCATCTTCATGAATCAGACGCGTTGATTTTTCCAGACCGGCGACAACCCGTTCGACACCTTCTTCGCATTCGTGCATGGTGACCGCCTCTTTGTTGTTACGGGCAGCGAGCAGGGCGGCTTCATTGATCAGGTTGGCCAGATCCGCACCGACGAAGCCGGGAGTGATCTTGGCAATGTGCTGCAGGTTGACGGACTCGTCCATCTTGATTTTGGCGCTGTGGACTTTGAGAATCGCTTCACGGCCCCGGACATCGGGTCTGTCTACCAGGACATGACGGTCAAATCGACCGGGTCGCATCAGGGCAGGGTCCAGGGTTTCCGGACGGTTCGTGGCTCCCATGACGATGACACTCTGATCGGAGCCGAAGCCGTCCATTTCGACAAGCAGGGCGTTGAGTGTCTGTTCGCGTTCATCATGACCGCCGGGCATTCCGCTGCCACGTGTTTTGCCCAGGGCATCGAGCTCATCGATAAAGATGATGGCCGGCGAACGCTGTGCGGCCTGCTGGAACATATCCCGCACACGGGCCGCTCCCACACCGACAAACATTTCCACAAAATCAGAACCGGAGAGACCGTAGAAGGGAACTCCCGCTTCGCCGGCGACCGCTTTGGCGAGCATGGTTTTTCCGGTACCCGGAGGTCCGACCAGCAGCACACCTTTGGGGATGCGCCCCCCCAGTGCCTGATATTTGGCAGGAGTTTTCAGAAACTCGACCACTTCGCGGAGTTCTTCAACGGCTTCATCAATGCCGGCAACATCATTGAAGGTGACTTCGATATCATCCTGGGCATACATCCGCCCGCGACTGCGTCCAAATGACATGGGGGAGCCGGCCCCGCCCATGCGACGGAAAAGGTAGATCACGAAAATCAGCAGGACCACAGGAAAGAAGAGTACGGCAATCAGCGATTCCCATTCGGATGGGCGACTCTCAGAGTCGACGATGATATCTTTCCCTTCCAGTTTCGACTGCAGTTGCGCGCGGGCTTCCTGAGGAATCCCCCAGACCGGGATGTAATAGTTCTTGGTCGTATTGGCGACTGTCCCTTTCTCGGCTCCTTCCTGCTTCGGTTGATCCTGGAAGACGATGTAATCGGTACCGAACTTCAGTTCGTGCACGTTGGTTTTATTATATTTGCCGTCATCCAGACCTTTGACGAAATCACCAAATTTGATTTTCTCGCCGCGCTTGTTGTTAGAGACAACTGAGAGCGTGATGACCAGAATCAGACCGCCGACCACCAGGTACCAGAGGGCATTACTTTTAGGACCCTTCGGTTCCTGTCGCCGATTATCATTTTTCTGGTTTCGCTCGGGGGGAGTGGGACGTTCTCTGCGATTCGACTGGTTCGGATCCATGTTGGGCATGTGGTATTATCTCTATCAGAGGAGTGGCTGAGCGGGTAATTAGAATCGGAACACCGGACTGAACAATATTACAGAACGCGATATTCCCGAATTTTATGTCTGTCATCTGAGTTGAAAGGATCTTAACACAGACTGCATCTTAACTTTATTGTAAATGTATGTTCTATCGACAAGGGGGTCAATCAAAGCTTTACGGAGAAATAAAGGTTCCGTCGCAGGTCCTGCTGAAAAGCTACGGGTGCAGACTGAATGCCTCTTGCCATGTTTAATTATTACGCCTAAAATGCGGATTCGTTGGTGGTTAGGGCAAAAAAACAGTACCGAGGCATGTCTTTTTTCCACTCTGCTCAAAAAATTGAAACAACAGTCAACCAGTCCGACTGAGGATGAAAAACAGGGTCGAATGAAGCGAATAGCCGTTCTCGGGTCTACGGGGTCCATTGGCACGAGCACACTGGATGTGATTGCCTCCCATGCGCAGGAGATGCAGATTACCGCTATGACTGCCCATAGCAGCTGGAAACAGCTGGCGGAGCAGTCGCGGCAGTTCAAACCCCGCTGGGCCGTTTTGAGCAATCCCGCGCTGAAATCAGAGGTCGATCTGTCCGCTTTTCCCTCTGAGACAGAAGTGCTGTTTGGTCATGACCAGATTGAGCAGGTCGCAGCCTCAGATGAAGTCGATACGGTGATCTGTGGGATCGTCGGCGCAGCTGGTCTGCGCGGCGCCTGGGCTGCAATCGAAGCGGGTAAAACCATCGGAATTGCCAATAAAGAGACATTAGTTGTGGCTGGGCCACTGATTATGGATCTGGCAGAACGGAGCGGTGCGACGCTCCTGCCGGTCGACAGTGAACACAATGCCATATTCCAGGCCTTGCGTGCCGGGAGTGCGCAAGAGGTCAAACAGGTGATCCTGACAGCCAGCGGGGGGCCATTCCGAGGGGCGAGTCCTGCTGAACTGGAAAATGTCACTCCTGAGAAGGCGCTGGCACACCCCACCTGGGATATGGGACCGAAAATCACGGTCGATTCGGCCACGATGATGAATAAAGCGCTGGAAATTATTGAAGCAAAATGGCTGTTTCAGCTGTCTGTCGATCAGATTTCGGTAGTGGTGCATCCCCAGTCGATCGTGCATTCGATGGTGGAATTTGTAGATGGATCTGTGATTGCCCAGCTTTCGCCTCCCGATATGAGGCTTCCCATTCAGTACGCACTTACGTATCCTGTTAGGACAGAAGGCCTGAATCCTCCGATGGACTGGAGTAGGTCTTTTGAACTCAGCTTTGAGCCACCTGACCTGGAAGCGTTCCCCGCCTTGCGACTGGGTTTTGAAGTCGCGGCGCAGGGGGGAACTTGCGGAGCTGTCCTGAATGCGGCCAATGAAGCAGCCGTCGAACGTTTTTTAACGGGTGATTTGCGTTTCTGTGATATCGCGACCTCCTGTGAACAAGTATTAAAATCACATCATTTCGAACCCCACCCCAGTCTGGATAAATTGTTTGAACTGGATCGCTGGGCCCGTGAGGAGATAAAAAGGTGGAAGTCATGTTGACCAGTCTGTTATTGGGAGCAACTCTAGCCGGCAAAGTTGCAAACATTGCCATGGTGGCCATCGGTTTGGGACTGGTCATTTTCTTTCATGAACTGGGGCACTTTGCGGTCGCCAAGTGGTGCGATGTCAAAGTGGAACGATTCAGTATCGGCTTTGGTCCGATCATCTACAGCTTCAAGTGGGGTGAGACAGAGTATGCGCTGTCGATCATTCCCTTTGGTGGCTATGTGAAAATGCTGGGGCAGGACGACGTCGATCCGAGCCAGTTAACCAGCGAAGAGATTGCGCTCGATCCCCGCTCGTATTCCGCCAAACCCGTGTACCAGCGGATGGGCATTATTTCCGCCGGCGTGATTATGAATATCATCACAGGGATGCTGTTCTTTGCCTTCGCCTTTCGCATGGGTGTCGCTTCGACTCCCTGTGTGGTGGGCGCGGCGATTCCGGGCATGCCCGCCTGGGAAGCGGGCATTCAACCCGGAGATGTGATCACTACAATCAACGGCGAAAAAACCAAGTCATTTATGGACATCATTCGCAGCAGTGCTTTCAGCGATGGTGATATTAAAATGGAGGGCATCCATCCGGATGGCCAGAAGTTCGAAGTCGATATCACTCCCGACCGCACCGGAACCCGACCACAGATCGGTCTGCTGCAGTCCCAGAGTCTGCAGATTCCCGTCTTCGAAGATCCCGGTGAGAGTGTGACGGCGAAGGGAACTGCTGCAGCCAAAGCGGAACCCAGTTATCAGCCCGGTGATAAATTCATAACCATCGACGGAGAGCCGGTGAAAAACTACGCCCAGCTGCAACGGATTTTTGCGACCCGCAGTGCTGAGACACTGAAAACAGGCATCATTCGCAAAGGGGCTCCCGAGACAGAAATCGTGGAGATCACGGTAGGGAACAATCCATTTCGCACCCTGGGTCTGTGGATGGATATCGGCCCGATTGAATCCGTTCAGAAGGGGTCTCCTGCAGAACGCGCCGGATTAAAGGCGGGTGATAAAATCACCCACATCGACGGCCAGGATGTGGGCAAGGCTCTCAACCCGTTGCGTCTGCCGAACTATTTTGCCTCCCGTGCCGGCGAAACCGTACCGATCGTCGTCAACCGGGCCCAGGATGGCGCCCAGCCGGCTGAAGTCAATCTGAACGTGGTGCCGCTCGACAATCCCGCCTGGCTGGAACACCCGATCTTTTCCAATACTCCGCTGGCGGTCGGTTCGCTGGGGATCGCTTTCCATGTGATTCCGACGACTCTGAAAGTCGAGGAAGGGAGCCCGGCAGCGAAAGCAGGGATCGAGGCTAACGACACGATTAAAAAAATCAGAATCATGCTCCCTGAAAATGATACGCAGAGCGACTGGCCGAGGCTGAAAGAGGTCAGCTATGAGTTTGACGACAAAAACATGAACTGGGCCAATGCCTTCTGGGAGATGCAGGTGCGTCCCGGCTGGCCGGTTGAGCTGACCTACAGTCACAAGGGGAATATCAAAGAAGCCAAGCTGATGCCCTGGGTCAATCCGAACCAGAAACCGGAAGACCAGTGGTCGTTGCCGGTGCGGGGCATCAAGCTGCAGACTCTGCGGGAAACCCAGCAGGCACACAGCATGGGGCAGGCCCTGGGAATGGGAGTCGAATATACCACGAATTCGGCGAAGGATATTTACCTGACACTGCGGAGCCTGTTTACCGGTCGCGTCTCCCCACTGGAACTGAGCGGTCCGGTAACGATTGCCAAGGTCGCCTATGAAGTTTCGAATGACGGCTATTCACAGCTGCTGCTGTTCCTCGGTTTTCTGAGCGTGAACCTGGCGGTCCTCAACTTCCTGCCGATTCCGGTTCTGGACGGGGGACACATGGTATTTCTGTGCTGGGAAGGCATCACCCGCAAACGTCCCAATGAGCAGGTGCTGGCGGCAGCAACTTACGTAGGGATGATTTTCGTGCTGGGTCTGATGATCTTCGTCCTCTATCTGGACATTTTCCTGTAAGCCAGACGGAATTTTATTTGGGTGCTGCAGCTGAATCTGGTAAGCTGAGAGGAGAGACAGTTTACCTCTTTGAGTTTTTCTGATTCACTGTTTTGATTCAGAAGTGACAAGACGCGGGAGAAGGAAACGATGGCGGCAGGTCGCTCCCCTCGTGGTTCAGGAGACCAGGCAGCAGCCTGGCTGGCGACAGTCTTTACACTGGCGGGGGGATTGTTTGCGTGCCTGTTCGTTGTTGTCACCAGTGGTGAACCGCCAGGACGCCCCATGATGGTGGCGATAGGCACGATCACCGTTCTGCTCCTGATATCCTGGCTGCTGCGCGATAAGCCGCCGGAAGCACGCCAGGAATCGCTCAAGCTGTGGCACTGGTGGAAAAAAGATGAGAGTGATGCCTACGAGTACAAGCCGCGCCCCCGCAAGCGAAACAGCCACGTGCAGTATGGAAACAATCAGCCGCCCACACTCGAATCGATCCGTGAAGCGGTCGATGAACAGCGGACGTGGATCCCTTCGGTTCGCAATCTCAAACAGTCGGACGGCAACTCGTCGGCTGGTCAGGGTCATTCCACCGACCAGCCAGATTAACGCTCCAGCGGCTTAGCGGAAGCGTGAGAAGAGACCGCGACGACGGGCCTGCTGGTAGTCCCGGGACTGATTGTTCTGCTGATACTGCTGCTGGTGCTGATACTGCTGTGCGGTATTCTGCTGTGCGGTATTCTGCTGTTGCTCGAAGCGTTCAGAATAACCGACGATCGGTTCGGCAGGAACCGGCTCGGAAAACTCTTTTGTTTTTGCCAGTTCTTCCAGGTACTTCGCATACTCTGGACGAGTCCGTTCCCGGTAGATAACCAGTGAATCGATGGCGTGGTACATTCCGCCCGGTTCCAGGGGCTGCTTCTTGTATTCGATCAGGTCGGTGGCGATCCGGTAGACGGCACTCCGCACCCAGGGTTCGTTCAATCGATTCTGGGGCAGGGCTTCCATGATGAATTCCAGCGTGTGACCGGTGGTGGAGACCCGCTTATTTACATCGCTGGCGTATTCGGGTCCTTCAAAGTATTTGGAGGAGAACGAGCCATCACGGTTCTGCATGGAGCGGGCATACTCAGCGTATTGACGCACACGCATGCTGGCTTCCAGCCAGGTACCACGCAACTGTTTTTGATCGCGAGCATAGCAATTGACGGCACTGGCCAGAGCAAACAGACCGTGAGTTCCCCCACATGCCGAGCGGGTCGGTTCAGACTGCATCTGGACCCGTACCAGCTTCTCCATGCTCCACTCTTCATTTCGTTCGCTGACCCATTCGGTATCCCAGGGCAGGTAGCGGGAGAAGGCCCACAGAGTCCAGGTGATTTCTTCGTCGGTATTCACTTCCGCCTTGGCGTTCCGGATCATGTCGGCAATGGTGATTGTCTTTTCGCCTGTATTGATTTTGTGGTCGAGAGGAACGCCGGCCATCCCGTAGAACGCCAGAAACTGGTTGGGGTGTCCTTCGAAGGCATAAGGCTCGGTGAAGGGATGTCCTTTACCGCCATGCTCGGTTGTGATGAACCAGGGTTTCCCGCGGAAGTTGGGACCGGTTGAGACCCAGTCGATCGCCCGGATGCGTTTCTTATTCTGATAAAGAGTATATTCCCAGCGGAGTGCGAGAATACCATGCGCGATCTGCCAGGGGGTGTGTACTTCGGTGGAGAGCATGCGGCGATGAGAGACTTCAATGGCTTCATCAACCAGTTTGTCCAGGGGATCTACAATATCGGGAACCGGGGGAGGCTCCGGCTTTTTCATGGACGGTTTGGAACTGTCGGCAATCCCCGGAAATGGCTTGGGTTCGGGAACGGATTCTTTTTTCGTTTTTTCCGTTGTTTCAGTTTCCGTCTTTTTGTCTGCAGAATCTTCGGCAATCAGTTCCGGTTTACGAGCTTCGATACTGAATTCGGGTTTCCGGGCGACCAGCGGCGCATCATTGTCTTCAGCGGTGACATTGACCTGTTTGATTTCGCCGGTTTTCTGTCCCAGATCCGGCACGAGCAATTTGGGTCCTGATTCTCCCCACAGGTTACACGTCAATTGAAATACGGTCGCGAATACAACGAGGGTTGAACATTTCATCCAAAGGTCGGGGGTCAGCCTTGAATTCATTTCCGTCTGCTTTCCAAATCTTCAGTCTGTATTTCGAATGTCAGGGAACCTGCAGTGAGCCTGTGCAGTTCCCGTCCTGATTCTGGAGGTATTCGTAATCTTTTGTAGAGAGCACTCAACAGAACAGGCTCGCCCGAGAACCAGAAAGGATCTGTCTGACTGCTTCACATGAACTCATTCTGATACGAAATTAAAGGAGAGTTGAGAGACTTGTTTCGTATCCGAAGGAGCAGAGGTCCGGATTCTTAAAAATCGGAATGTAAGATTTATCGGTTGATGTAATTCAATCTGTTGACCGGGGTTTTGGAGAAAGCCCCTTCTGAGGCCACTTTCAGAAAAATGAAGTACCAATTACGTAAGATGGTGTATGTATTTTTGACAGGGATCTCTTTATGATGTTAGGAGTGAATCATTTTCCCACTTTGCACCGGTTATTCCAGCCCTGACGAATTGGGGGAATTGTGCAAAATGTTTTTTTCTGCCGATTTTTTATAAAGTCAGAATTATCCGGAATTTCAGAGCCGGGGATCATAATTTCACTTTTTTGAACTCCGATATGGTCCTTTTTGTACCGGTAGTAAAAACAGGATCGCCAGGCCATCGGCGAAACCAGAGATAGACTGAAAATGACACCATTGTTGACAGTAATTAGCTGGAGCCCTTCCTATTGGATATTGGAGGCTTTTACTGCTGTCTGGTGCTTTGTGATGGGATCGGTGATCGGCAGTTTTCTGAATGTGGTCATCTATCGGATGCCGCTGGGTCTCAACATTTCCAAACCCAAGTCCCGCTGTCCCGTATGTGAAAATCCGATCCGCACGCGCGACAATCTGCCGATTCTGGGATGGCTGCTCCTGCGAGGAAAGTGCCGCGACTGTCAGACACCAATTTCGCCGCGTTACCCGATTGTCGAAGCCCTGGTGGGGACTTTCTTTCTCCTGCTGTATCTGTCTATCGTGCATTCGGGGGGCGCCCTGCTGCCTTTCCGGATTCCGAATCGCTTTTCCGGCGGTTACCAGATCCTGGAAGGACGCACCTGGGACCTGATCGCACTGGGTATCTACTACTGTTATCTGTTTGTGGTCGTGCTGGCCTCGACCTATATCCAGTTTGATCGAGAATTGATTCCCCGCCGGCTGTTACTCTGGTGCCTGGGGATTGGCGTACTGGCGGGCTGTTTCCTCCCGGAACTGCATCCTCTGCCTGCCCGTGTTCCCGTTCAACCGGCGCCGTCTTCAACGGAACTCCTGCTGAGTGAACTGCAATATTACGGCACTCTGCATTTTAACTTTGAACCGGGCTCTCTGCTTACCGTCTGCTGGGGGCTGGTTTATGGTGCCATCGTGGGGATTCTGTTCTGCTGGCCGAGTCTGTTTCAGACTGCGGATCAACGATCGCTATTTCCGCCACGTACCAGCTGGTTACCACTTCTGATCGGCGTCTATCTGGGCTGGCAGCAGGTGGTGATGGTGGGATTTCTGTCCGCACTGATCCTCGCCCTGGCACATCTGATCTGTCGAAACCGAAGTTCATTCTGCGACCGATTGCCCGCTTCGGCTTTTCTTTCAGGTGTTTTAACGTTACAACTGTTAGGGGGTGGATATTTGACAATCCTTCCCAGCCAAACCGGTTACCTTACCTATCTACTGGTAACTGGAGGCCAGTTGGTCACGATTCCGATCCTGACTGGCCTTTCTGAAGCTGCACATCGTAAACGAGAAACCGCCAACTCTACGCAGGATCAGATTCCCTTAGATGAAACCTCAACCCTCACATCCTGAATCAGGTTTGCCCGCGCTGGTGACAGAAGCGTTAGAAACAGTAAACTGTATTCAAATGGTGCTGAGTAAACCGATTAATAAAAAGGCGACCGCCCGGCGAAAAGTGACACTCCGCCCCGTTATGATCCGGGATAAGCAGCATTATCAACTGGCATTCACCCGGGGACAGCAGGAGGTTCATGAAAATCTGCTGCCCTGTGAGACGATCCAGAGAGTGGAACAGCTGTGGGCGGACCTGTTTCAGGAAGGCTATCTGTTTACACGTGAGGCAGACTATCATTTTCAGAAGACGAAACAGGGGACTGTGCAGTTGAAAAAGCACGCCCCGACAAAAGCACAGCCGGTGAAAGTCGAAGCGCACAACCGGACCAAACAGTATCTGATCCCGGAAGGTGTTCCCTGTCGCTTTCTGGAAGAGATCGGGGTGATGACGCAGAGCGGTAAAGTGAAGTCCTCGCAATACCGCAAATTTCGCCAGATTAACCGTTACCTGGAATTCATCAACGACATCGTTGCTGCGCTTCCGCAAACAGACGTCCTGAGGATTACGGACTTTGGCTGCGGCAAAAGTTATCTGACATTTGCCACGCATCATTTTTTCACATCCATTTTACAGCGTGAGGTCAGCATCACCGGGCTGGATCTGAAACGCTCCGTAGTCGAACATTGCCAGCAGATCGCAGAGAACCTGGACTGTCGCGGGTTGACCTTTCAGACCGGCGATATCTCTACGTATCAGTCTCGAGAAGGGGAATGCGATCTGTCTATCTCGCTGCATGCCTGTGATACGGCCACCGACGCTGCCCTCGCCTCGGCTCTGGAGGCCAATGCCAGTGTGATCATGGCGGTTCCCTGCTGCCAGAATGAAATTTATCATCAGATCAACAGTCAATCTGCAGAGGGTCTGCTCAAACACGGTATCCTGAAAGAAAAGACCGCGGCACTGGTGACCGATGCCTTACGGGCTCAGATTCTGGAGATCTTCGGTTATCGAACTCAGGTCATCGAATTCATTGAGACGCAACATACGCCTAAAAATTTACTGATCAAAGCGGTTAAACGACCAGCGCCGTTATCAGAATCTGAGCTGCGCGAGGCAGTGCAGGAATATCAGTCGTTAAAGACCCAGTTTGGAATACCTGCATTTGCACTGGAACGCACACTGGGAGATCGTTTTCGCGAATTGTCTCAATCTTCAGGGAAGGAGAGTGCCGGCTAAGTCATGCTCGAGAAAAGTGAATCAACACCAGTGAAATCTCGACGCGTGAAACCGGGAGTGTTCCTGTTTCTATGCATCATCCTGGTAACGGGCCTGCTGGTTTATAAAATTCAGCGCCGCCATCAGCAGCACGAACAGGCTGCCAGTCAGAACCAGACTGTTGCTTCGCAAGCAAGTTCGAATCCCGCGGAGCATGAATGGTTTGAAGAAAATCCAAAGCCGGTTCTCGATCCCGTGACGCCCGACTCGGACCTGGTACTGACTCAGACTGCCCATCGACAGCCCCTGCTGCCGGATGAAGAAACCGTCAAACAGGGAGAGCTCGACTCGACCAGCTGGCAGAATCCGTTTTACCGACTGTTCTGGAAAAATGAAGGCTGGAAATTTACTGACGAGGGCATGGAGTCCAATACGGACCAGTACTGTATCGCGACGTTTATTCGTCCCTATAAAAAGATCAGCGTCAGTTTTCGTGTCGACGTCAAACAGATGTTCCCCGATTTTGAATTACTGTTGCTGACCAGAGACCCCGCGAAGCCGGATCAGATCCTGGTTTCCAGTCAGATCCATTTTCAGAATACCGGAGTGACAGTCTCTGCCTCTGACCAGAAAAAAAAGAGTGAACTCAAACGTGTTGAAGTGAGTCTGGAACGCGCGGAAGCCCAGAGCGTTCCTGTGCGGCTGGTAGGAACGGGCAACCGGTTTGTGATCAGTATCGGCCGACGTCGCATCCTAACCTGCGCGCAACCCGCAGCACAGTCCGGAAAAGAGTGCTTCCTCTGCTTCATGGCCGACAAGCAACCTGTACGGATTACAGCCCTGCGTCTGGAAGGCGAATAATCCACGTAAAATACCTGTTTTTCAGCCCGGAGGAATCGGTTCATTTCCACCAGGACGTCTGACAAAAACTTGCATTTCGCTACCCCCGCTGGTAACCTGATAATTAAGATACTTTACGATCGGGCGACCTTCCCCGCTTCTCCAGCAAACCAGATTTCTGCCTTGTCATCCGCGTTCGTGATTTTGATCCCGGCTCGCAGAAATCAGGTTCTTTTTTGTATCAGGTTCTTTCATGCGGAATTTGTCAGGAGTTGTAACCGCTACTGGCTGTCTCCTGCTGCTTGCAGTACAGACAGCCTTCGCAGCAGATCCGTCTCCCAAAGTGGATTTTGAAAAGCAGATCCGTCCGCTGTTGAAGCAGCACTGCTACGACTGCCATTCTCAAGACGCAGAAGAATCCGGTTTGCGCGTGGATTATGGCGCGAGTCTGATTGGCGGCGGCGATCGTGGTCCGGCTGTCGTTCCGGGGAAACGTGATGAAAGCCTGCTGTACCTGAGCCTGAAAGGGGCAGGTAAGATTCCCCGCATGCCACACGAGCTGCCTCCGTTGAAACCAGCCGAAATCGAGCTGATTGGTCGCTGGATCGATGAAGGAGGATCAATACCGAAAGCAGAGCAGACCTTGCAATCAGTCGACCAGTCTTCCGATCACTGGTCGTTTCAACCGATCCGCCGCCCCGAACCTCCGGAAGTCAAACAGCGGGACTGGGTGCGGAATCCGATTGATGCATTTATCCTGCATCGTCTGGAAGCCCAACAACTCAAACCTTCTCCCGAAGCCGACCGGTCGACACTAATCCGCCGGCTCAGCCTGGATCTGACGGGCCTGCCACCTTCGGTCGAACAGGTGCAGGAGTTTTTAGCCGATACCGGTCCGGGTGCCTACGAACGCCTGGTTGATCGTCTGCTGGCATCGCCTCACTATGGGGAACGCTGGGCCCGGCACTGGCTGGATGTAGCCCGCTATGCTGACTCCAATGGTTTCACGATCGACGGTCCCCGTTCGATCTGGAAATACCGGGACTGGGTGATCAACGCCATCAATCAGAATATGCCCTTCGATCAGTTTGTTAAAGAACAACTGGCGGGCGACCTGCTCAAGGAGCCGACCACCGAGCAGCTGATCGCCACCGGCTTTCATCGGAATACATTGATCAATCAGGAAGGGGGCACAAACCCGGAACAGTTCCGCGTGGAAGCGGTCGTGGACCGGGTCAATACGACAGGTGCTGCGTTCCTGGGCCTGACGGTCGGCTGTGCCCAGTGTCACAAACACAAGTATGATCCGATCACACAGCGGGACTTTTATCAGTTGTACGCCATCTTCAACAGTACGGCTGATATCAACAGTGCGCCCCCAACGCTCTCATTGCCCACTGATGAGCAGCAAGCAGAGCAGACCGAGCTGAAGCAGGAGATCGCAGAACTCACAAAGCAACTGACGGAACGTAAACAAGAACTGGAACCGGAATTCGCTGCCTGGAAAGCGATGATTCAGCAGAACGTGCAGCAGTCAGAGCAGCAATGGACGATCCTGCCCGCTGAGAAAATGAAATCCGTGCATGGCGCCACGATCACTGAGCTGGAAGATCATTCACTGCTCGTCGGTGGCAAGATCCCCGCGTTTGATACGTATGTCGTCGAAACAGCCGTCATCCCGGACGGGACATCGGGTTTACGCCTGGAAGTCCTCACGCATGAGAGCCTGCCTCGCAAGGGACCGGGCTGGGCGGGTAACGGAAACTTCGTGCTGGATGAAGTGACCGTGGAAATGGCACAGCAGTCCGAATCGGGATGGTCTGAGTTCAAGCCCGTCAAACTGGTGCAGGCCACTGCCGATCATTCCCAGGATAAGTTCCCCGCCAGTTACCTGGTGGACGGCGACCCCAAAACCGGCTGGGCGATCAATACCAGCAAAGGAAATATGAACGTCGATCGGCGGGCCATTCTCAAACTGAAAGAGCCCATCGCTGCCAAACAGCCTGTTAAGCTGCGCGTGACGCTGACGCATACGCGGAATGCAAAATACAATGTCGGGCGATTCCGCCTGGCAGCGACCTCTGTCGACCCACAGGTTCTGAATGTCAAACCCGAAATTCTGGCGATCCTCAAACAGCCGGCAGACAAGTGGGATGCGAAACAGAAAACGACCGTGGAAGAGGCCTTTCACCAGTCGGATTCGAAATGGCTCGCACTGAATCAGAAGCTGTCGAAACAGAAAGCAGCCCAGACAAAACTGAACAAGGCGATTGTCACCACGATGATCATGCGGGAACTTCCCGAACCACGCGAAACGCATATTCTGCTGCGAGGTAATTTCCTGGCCCCCGGTGCCCTGGTCAGTCCGGGTGTCCCCGCGGTATTACCGGCACTGCCCGACGGTGTCACCAGCCCCTCGCGACTGGATCTCGCGAACTGGCTCACCAGTCCGGAACAGCCGCTGACCGCGCGGGTGACGGTGAACCGTTACTGGCAGCGATTCATTGGCAGGGGCCTCGTGGAAACAGAGAATGATTTTGGTACTCAGGGGACGGCACCATCGCATCCGGAACTGCTGGACTGGCTGGCATCGGAATTCATGCGACTGAACTGGGACATGAAACAGTTGCATAAGCTGATCGTGACTTCTGCCGCCTATCGACAGACATCCGACTTCAACCCGGCCAATCAGGAAAAAGATCCGCGCAATCTGCTCTTATCGCGACAGAACCGGTTCCGGATGGAAGCGGAATCCATTCGCGATCTGTTTCTGACCTGCAGCGGACTGTTGACCCGCAAGATTGGCGGGCCGAGCGTTTATCCGCCGCAGCCTGAAGGGATTTACGTCTTAACCCAGAATAAGAAGAGCTGGCCGGAGGAGCAGGACGAAGATCGCTTTCGGCGGGGCATGTATACGTACTTCTGGCGTTCGAGCCCTTACCCGATGCTGCCAACCTTTGATGCGCCGAACAGCAACACGACCTGTACGCGTCGGGTGCGCTCCAATACACCGCTGCAGGCTCTGACACTGGCAAATGATCATTCCCTGTTCGAGCTGACACAGGGATTCGCGATTCGAATTATGCAGGAAGGTCCGGACTATGATGAGGGCCGCATCCGCGAAGCATTTGAGATCTGCCTGTCCCGTGCCCCGTCGGACCGAGAACTGAATGTGATGACCGGTTATCTGAATGAGCAGCGTGCCCATTTCAAACAGAGCCCTAAAGAGGCAGCGCAAGTCGCCTCTGCAAAGTTACCGAAACAGATTGACGTCATTGAAGCGGCGAGCTGGACTGCAGTCGCCCGCGTGTTGATGAATCTGGACGAATTTATTACCAGGGAATAGTTCCTTCCATCAGGGGCTGCCGAACCAGTTAATACTGACCGACAGACCGGGAGAATCAGATGATGTTGAATGACCTGATGTTACGCGATCAGACACGACGCCACTTTTTTGAAAATTGTGCAGTGGGTGCCGGGGCCATCGGTCTGGCGTCGTTAATGCAGTCGGAACAGCAGGCCCAGGCCAGTTCCGGGATGCTGGGGACAACACATCATCCCGCCAAAGCCAAGAATGTGATTTACATGTTCATGGCGGGCGGTCCCAGCCAGCTGGAAATGTTTGATTTCAAACCGAAGCTGCAGGAACTGGAAGGGAAGGTCATCCCTGAATCCTACGTGAAGGGGAAGCAGTTTGCTTTTCTGAAAAAGGATGCCAAGCTGCTGGGGACCCGCCGCAAGTTTAAGAAGTATGGTGAATCAGGCACTGAGCTCTCAGAAGTGGTTCCGCATCTGGCCAGCATCGCGGATGACATTACGGTTTTGAAGAGCATGAAGACGGACGTCTTCAACCATGGTCCTGCGAAGCTGTTCATGAATACGGGAACACAACAGTTTGGTCGCCCGAGCATGGGAGCCTGGGTGACTTACGGCATCGGAAGTGAGTCTCAGAACCTGCCCGGTTTTGTCGTACTGCAGTCCGGTCCCCGGGGACCGCGTGGTGGTGCACCGCTGTGGGGGAGCGGATTTCTGCCGACGACCTACCAGGGAGTTCCCTTCCTGAACGGAGCGGATCCAATTCTGAATCTCTCCAGCCCGGCGGGGATCGACTCGAAACGGCAGTCTGAATTTATTGATACGGTCAATCAGCTGAATTCACTCCGTCTGGAAAAAACGCAGGATCCGGAAATCGCCACCCGAATTTCGGCTTACGAGATGGCGTATCGCATGCAGTCCAGTGCGCCGGAACTGATGGATCTGTCTGGTGAGACAAAACAGACTCTGGATATGTATGGTGTCGATCCGGCCAAACCTTCATTTGCCCGTAACTGTTTGCTGGCACGTCGCTTAGTTGAAAAAGGCTGCCGCTTCGTCCAGATGTATCACACCGACTGGGACCATCATGGCAACAAGGGAACTGATCTGGGTGAGGCACTGGATGCCCGGTGTCTGGAAACCGATCAGGCTTCCGCGGCACTCGTCAAAGACCTGAAACAGCGAGGGCTCCTTGATGATACGCTGGTGATCTGGGGGGGCGAGTTCGGACGCACGCCGCAGGGCGAACCTCGAGATTTGATCGGCCGCGATCACCATATCGACGCGTTCTCCATCTGGGTTGCCGGGGGCGGCTCCAAACCGGGTGTCACAATAGGAGAGACTGACGAACTGGGTTACTATACTGTCAAAGACACGATTCATGTGCGTGACTTCCACGCAACCGTGCTGCACCTGCTGGGGATTGATCACCATGATCTTTCCTATTTTTACCAGGGTCTCGATTTCCGCTTAACAGGGGTGGAAGAAGCCCATGTTGTGCAGAAAATGCTGGCTTAAAATGGAGGCGTCGGCAGGCTCTGAAAAAAACTTGAACGAAATATGAAGAAATCCTCTGGACAGAATTTCGAGTTTCCATTATCACTCGCCTCTCTCTCATTCATCTCAAAAAATTAACACTTCACTTCACACTTAATCTGTCGTTCTGACACTTTAAAAACCAACCCTAACCCCCAATCAATGCGGAGGCATGGATGCCACCGGAGTCTAAGACCGGTCTATCCGGAGCAATAATGCGCAATTCGGGTCTGATCTTCCCACTAGTCATAGTGAGTTCAGTCCTGGTGATCATTGCGCCGCTGCCTCCGCTGGTGATGGACTTCCTGCTGTCCTGCAATATCACTGTTTCCGTAGTGATTTTGATGACAACAATTTACGTCACCCGTCCGCTGGAATTCAGCGTCTTCCCGGCGATTCTGCTGGGCACGACCCTGGCCCGGCTGGTACTGAACGTGGCGACCACCCGACTGATTTTGACGCGAGGAGCCGACGACGGTACTGCGGCGGCAGGCGGCGTGATCGAAGCCTTCGGTCAGTTCGTAGCAGGCGGTCATCTGGTTGTGGGACTGATTATCTTTGTGATTCTGGTCACGATTCAGTTTATGGTGATCACCAAAGGTGCGACACGTATCAGTGAAGTCGCGGCCCGTTTCTCACTGGACAGTATGCCTGGTAAGCAGATGGCGATCGATGCCGACCTGAATGCGGGTCTGATCACCTCTGAGGAAGCCAAAGCCCGCCGTAAGGAAATCACCGAGCAAGCCGACTTCTATGGCTCCATGGATGGTGCCAGTAAGTTCGTCCGCGGCGACTCAATCGCCAGTATCATCATCACGCTGATCAACGTCGTCGGCGGTCTGTATGTGGGTATGGTCGATCATGGCATGGAACTGTCCAAAGCAGCAACCGTGTTTACCACGTTGACCATCGGCGATGGTCTGGTCACTCAGGTGCCGGGCTTTCTGATCTCGCTGGCAGCCGGCCTGATTGTCACCCGAACTTCAGTCGACAGTAATCTGCCCCGGGACGTCGTCAAACAGTTTTCCGGTCATCCCGAAGCCCTGTTCCTGGCATCCACCTTCCTGTTCGCTCTGGCATTCACCGGACTGCCCGCCGGTCCGATGCTGGCCCTGGCAGTCGGCTGTACCGTGACTGGTGTCATGCGTCGCAAAGGTCAACAGGCGACAGAAGTGCAAAAACAGAAAGCAGAAACACACCAACAGCAGCAGGCACAACAGGCACCCGAGCCGAAGCCGGAAGACCATCTGTTCGTCGATCCGCTGGAACTGGAACTGGGTGTCGGCCTGTTAAGACTGGCTGATCCGGCGACCGGTGGCGATCTGCTGGATCGGGTGACCCGCATCCGGCACAAGATTGCCCAGGAACTGGGAATCATTCTGCCCAAAGTGCGAATTCGTGATAACATCCGCCTGGGACAACGCGATTACCAGATTAAGATCCGCGACGTCGCGGTTGCCTGGGGTTCGATCTACCCCGATGGGTTACTGGCCATCGATACGGGAGCGACCAACGGTGATATCCCGGGCATCGATACGATCGAGCCTGCCTTTGGTCGTCCTGCCAAATGGATTGAACTGGGCCAGAAAGAACGCGCCGAACTGATGGGCTTCAACGTTGTGGAGCCGTCCGCGGTGGCGATCACTCACCTGACAGAAGTCGTTCGCGAACACAGCAGTGAACTGCTCACCCGCGAACAGGTCCACGCTCTGATCGAGAACCTGAAAGAAAATTCTCCGAAGGTCGTGGAAGAACTGATTCCCGATGTCCTCAAGATTTCACAAGTCCAGCACGTGCTCTCGAATCTGCTTCGCGAACGAGTGCCGATTCGCGATCTGGAAACCATCCTGCAGACGCTGGGCGACTATGCAGACCGTACCAAAGAGCCGATGCTGCTTACCGAATATGTCCGTAATGGTCTGGCCCGCTCGATCTGTCAGCAGTACCGCGACAGCAATCGTCTGCTGAGAGTGGTGACGCTCGACCCGGAACTGGAAGACGTGCTCATGTCGGGCATCGATTACAACGAGCATGGCCTGGCGATCAAACTGGCACCGCGTACGGGCGAGATCATCACCCAGGCGATTGCCGACCAGATCGAACCACTGGTCGCAGCGGGAGGGCATCCGATCGTACTCTGCAATCCGCAGATTCGTGCCGGCCTGAAACAGATTACATCACCCCTGTTACCACGCCTGGTGGTATTGAGTCTGAATGAAATCACCCGCGATACCGATGTGGAAGCGATCGGGCAGATCTCAGCAGATCGACTGAAATCGAACGCGGTTGCGGGAGCAGGAGCTGCATAAGAAGCTGAAAAATAACGTCAACACGTCACAGAACTGATTCAAAATAAACATAGATCCAGCAGGATCAAACGGAAAACAATCAAACAGGAACTGGAAACCATGTCAGATGTTCGCACATTCAAAGCCGCCTCAATGCAGGAAGCATTGCAGCTGGTTCGCGAGGAAATGGGTAGCGAAGCTGTCATCCTGCAGACCAAGCAGGTGCCAGGGCGAAAAGGTCTCTTGCCCTGGACCCGTACTCCGGAAGAATTTGAAATCACCGCAGGACTGGGCATTAAGGTACGAACACCGGCCGCAGTCCAAAACGGCAGGCGCCCCGCCAGTTCAACGCTGCAACACCGTGCTTCCAATCTGCAACCAGCGGGCGCTCGAACAGAATCCGCAGCCCCTCGCGAAAGCATATATCGTGAGACGCCGCCCGAACGACAGGCACCACCAGTATGCCGAACCCCGCTTCCCGAACAAAGCTCTGACTATGAACGCAGGCCCCAGACACAAAGTCGTTTTGAACAGCGTCTCCAGGAAACGCGACCTGAGCCGAAACGGGATACCCGGCGGGGCTATGATCCTACCGAAGAATTTGCAGAAAAGCTGAATGCCATCCAGGAGATGCTGGAATCACTGGATCGCCGCACCCGCAACCAACGCTCTACCGATGTCCCCCCGGAACTGTTCCAGATCTACACTGATCTGATCGACGCCGAAGTCGATGAAAGCATTGCTCACGAACTAATCACGAAACTGAAAGAGCATGCCACTCCCGAGCAATTGACAGACAGCCAGGCCAGTCAGTCCCTGCTCGCCGCTCTGATTGAATCACAAGTCGCCTGTGCGTCCCCGATTCGACCTGTGCCCGGCGAACGGAAAGTAGTCGCCCTTGTCGGTCCCACCGGTGTTGGTAAGACAACCACGATCGCCAAACTCGCCGCGAACTTTCGTCTCCGCGACAATATTAAAATGGGTCTGGTTACCGTCGATACTTACCGCATCGCAGCTGTCGAACAGTTAAGGACTTATGCCGAAATCATTGATCTGCCCATGAAGGTCGTCAGCACACCGCGCGAGATGCAGCAGGCACTCGATGAAATGGTGGGGCTGGATCTGATTCTGATCGACACCGCAGGTCGCAGCCCGAGCGATGATCTGAAAATTCAGGAACTGGAAAGTCTGTTCCGTGAAGTTCCCATTGATGATGTCGCGCTGGTGATGAGTATGACCTCCAGTGTCCGCTCCCTGGAAGCGATTGCTGAACGATTCAAAGTCGCCCGTCCCACCTCGATGATTCTGACCAAACTGGATGAAGCTCCCGTGATGGGCAGCCTGCTGACACTGAGTCAGAAAGTCAAACTTCCAGTCCAGTATCTGACCACCGGTCAGGATGTCCCCGATGACATTGAACCGGCCAACGCCGCACGCATTTCACGCCTGGTACTGGGAGAAGATCGCCTGCGATAGTCTTACCAAACCAGTCTTACCTTTACTTCATTTCATACACTTTTTTCACGTCTCCTTAAATAGAGGGTCAGCCGATGGCTCCAGCTGTCAATGAATTCAACTTCGACCACGCGGATCTGCAGTCCGGTTTGCCTGCAGATCCACATGAGATCTCTGCCGGTTCGTCACGGGGCGACCAGGCGAAGGTCCTGCGTGGTCTGATGGAACAGCGACAGCCGGGAATCATTGAGAAAACGAACACCTCACGCTGCCGGACCCTGGCGGTCTGTAGCGGAAAAGGGGGCGTGGGCAAGTCGGTCATTTCGCTGAACCTGGCTCTGGCACTGGCGAAAACCGGCGCTTCGGTCTGCCTGATGGATATCAATCTCGCGCTGGGTAACATCGATTTACTCTGTCGCCTGAACGGCTACTGGAATCTGTCCCATGTGGTGAGTGGTGCCCGTTCCTTAAAAGAAATTCAACTCGAAGGGCCACTGGGAATCAATGTCATCACCGGAGCCAGCGGTCTGACGGATCTGGCTGACTGTTCGGAAGCGGTCCGCAAAGATGTGCTGGGCCAGATGCAGGAACTGGAAGCAACACACGATTACCTGATTCTGGATAACGGCACCGGCATACATCGCAGTATCCGGCAGTTCGTCACAACAGCAGACGATGTATTGATTGTGACGACTCCCGAACCGACGGCCATTGCGGATGCATATGCCACGATCAAATCATTATCGACCATCGAATCACTCAAAATACAAGCTCTGGTCAATCAATGCACCTCACTGGACCAGGGCGAAAAAGTATTTCAGCAACTCAAAAAAACGACCGAACTGTTTTTGCACACCGGTTTAAACCAGGCAGGCCAGATCCCTCACGATCTGCAAGTCGTCCAGTCAGTCTACGATCGGGATCCGCTGGTGCTCAGTCATCCGCACAGCCCGGCTGCTGAGGCGATTTTCCGTCTGGCCCGACATGTAATCGATGTGCGAAAAACGAACGAACAACCAAACAAACAAGAGTCTTACTTTCCGCGACTTTGGCAGCGTCTGCTGGGTGAAGCCGCATAAACTTGAAATTCAGGATTGAAACTCCGGGAACCTACTCTCTCATCTCTCTCATCCCGTTCTTTCCTGACTTAAAGTCACGTCCAATTTGTAACCCCTGACAATTCATTTGATTGAAGTGCGTGCAGACGCTGGTCTGTTACTGCGCAATCCAACCAGTGTTCATCTCGGAACTTAGGAAATGAACCTGCGGATCGTGGTACGCACCGGGAGCCGATGAAATGTTAGTTTTTAACGATTATCTAAATTGTAGGAGAAAGGTTAAATTTTCTGAATCAGGACACCGATATTAAAAGATAGAGGTGTGAAGTTCTCTTCGAAAAGTGAAGCGAGTTTCATCCCATCGTTTTTCAAACTCTATCCGGGAATATTCTGTGGCCCTGCATTATGCATTTCGATTATCGCTGATCGCTTTTGCGACTGAATCAGTACGGGGAATTATTTCTCACACTGATTTTATTGGAGCGACACAATCCGCACTCATAGCTGCAGTCATATTTTTTGGTCTTGGCCTGGTGTTCGGAGAGGTTGCTTCCCGTCTGGTTGAAGAATCAGTACGGGCGAGTTTTGAAAAATGGAAAACCAATCTTGAATAAGAATAAAAAGTATTAGCAGTCATTCATTTCATATCGTGCCTATTTGAAACGACTGTAAGTTGATCACGGAGGAGTAAATGGCCATCAAAGCCAGTGAAGAAATCGCAGAGGTCTGGAAGGAATTCAAGCAGGATCAATCCAACCAGACACTTCGCAATAAATTGATTGAGCAATACATTCCCCTGGTTCGTTATAATGCAGAACGGGTCTGGGCGAAGCTCCCTGAAGGGGTCGATTTAAACGACTTGATCTCAGCTGGTGTATTTGGACTGATGGATGCAATTAATGCATTCGATCTGGAACGGGGCGTGAAGTTTGAAACTTACTGCGTTCCCCGTATCCGAGGCGCCATGCTGGATGAACTGCGTACCATGGACTGGGTTCCCCGTCTGGTACGGAGCAAGGCCAGCAAGCTGGAAGCGGCCCGGAAGGCAGCGGAAGCAGAACACGGTCGTCCCCCGGCGGATGAGGAAATTGCCCGCAAGATGCAGTTGTCTCGCAAGGAGTTTGAAAAACTCAAAAGCGAAGCCAACGCCGTCGGCCTGGTAAGCCTCAACAAGAAGTGGTACGAAACCGACAGCTACAAAGATGTACGGGAAGTCGATATTCTCGAGGATGCCAAAGGGGAAGATCCGACCAAGAGCATCCAGAAACGGGATCTGATGCGTCTGGTCACCAAGGGCCTGAACCGCAACGAGCGTCTGATTATCATCCTGTATTATTACGAAGAACTGACCATGAAAGAGATCGGCAGCACCCTGGGTCTGTCCGAGTCGCGCGTCAGCCAGATGCACTCCAGCATCGTCAACCGCCTGAAAGAACAACTGGGCCGTCGACGTCCCGAATTTGCATAAAACATTTGTCTTACTCCTCTAAGACACAAAAGGCCTCCAGCCATCTGGAGGCCTTTTTTTATGCGTACTCCAAATGTTCAATTTGTAAATTCCTGCGAGTTCTCGATCTGTTTACTCGAAATTGGCACGGGATTCGATTTAGAATAGGCGGACAGGGAACATCAGTTCCGGCTCGTCGATTTCAGATCGCTTGGGATTTACATACTTCAGACAAACAATCGGGGTGACAGGTCATTCATGGAAGTTTCTCAAATTGAAGATTACTATCAGCGCTCACTGACGGAGGTGGGAAAAGTTCTCATGGGTCAGGAGGACCTGGTAGAAGGAGTGCTGATCGCCCTGTTCTGTGAGGGGAATGTCCTGATCGAAGGGGTTCCCGGTCTGGGTAAAACGCTGCTGGTCAATACGCTCAGCCACGTCCTGTCCAGCCGGTTTCGGCGGATCCAGTTTACCCCCGACCTGATGCCTTCCGATATCACCGGGCATACCGTGTACGATATGCACGAGAAGGTCTTTACATTCAATGAAGGTCCGCTGTTTACCAATCTGCTGCTCGCGGATGAAGTCAACCGGGCCCCGGCCAAGACGCAGTCGGCACTGCTGGAAGCGATGCAGGAACGCCAGGTTTCGGTGGATGGCAAAACCTATCCGCTGGAACGCCCCTTTCTGACGATTGCTACTCAGAACCCGCTGGAACAGGAGGGCACCTATCCGCTGCCCGAAGCGCAGCTGGACCGCTTCATGTTTAAACTACTGGTCGACTACCCGACCCAGGATCAGGAGAATGCGATCCTCGACCTGTATGCTGCCGGAAAGGACAATCGCGACCTGGGCACTTTTGGGATCGAGTCGGTCTTGAACACAGAGACGATCCTGGCCATCCAGAAACGGGCCAGTGAAATCATTGTCGAGCCGTCGATCATTAATTACATCACCTCGATCGTCTCCCGTACCCGGGGCTGGCACACGATTGAGGTCGGCGCCAGTCCGCGGGCCAGCGTGAACCTGTTGATCGGTTCGCGGGTGATGGCCGCCTGCCAGGGTCGGGACTTTGTAGTGCCCGATGATGTCAAGGATCTCTCCCTGCCCGTACTGCGGCATCGGATTCGACTACACCCGGAAGCGGAGATTGAAGGCATCAACGTGGATGACGTCATCCGTGAGATCCTGGAAAGTGTCGAGGCGCCCCGCCAATGATGCCCCGACTCTCTCTGCTGTTTCTGTTCGCTGCCGCCATGATCCCGTTCGCATTGGGGACGGTCTGGCCCGAAGCAGGACAGCTGGGCATCCTGATCTGCCTGGGAGTCTTCCTGCTGTCGCTGATCGATCTGGCGATCACTCCTTCCCTGCTGGCGATCGAAGTCAACCGGGATGTAAATGAAGTCCTGAGCGTCGGCACCCCCAACAGCGTCAAACTCTGGTTTACCAACCGCGGGACGGTGCCGCTCAAGATTCATGTGCACGATGAACCGCCGATGCCCTGTCATTACACGGATCTGCCCTTCGATATCGAGCTGTTTCCGAACAAGCACCAGTACAGCATCTACCATGTGGAACCACACCACCGGGGCAAGAACCGGTTTCGGCGGGTCTTTCTACAGATGAAAAGCCGGCTCGGCCTGTGGACCATCTACGATGAACGGGACATTCACCAGGAAATCAGGATCTATCCGGATATCAAAGCCGTGCATGGCGTGGAACTGATGGCCCGCCGCAATCGACTGGCGGAAGCGGGGATTCAGATGTCCCGCCTGCGGGGCCGTGGGACCGAGTTTGATCGTCTGCGAGAGTACCGTCGCGGCGACGAATTTCGCAGTATCGACTGGAAAGCAACCTCGCGGCACCAGGAGCTGATCAGTCGCGAATACGTGGTCGAAAAGAATCAGAACATTATCTTCCTGCTCGACTGCGGCCGTTCGATGTGCAACGCCGACGAAGGCGTGACCCACTTTGACCGGGCCTTGAACGCGGCGATCCTCTTAAGTTATGTAGCACTGCGGCAGGGAGACACTGTCTCGCTGATGGCCTGCTCAAACAAAGTGGAGCGCTGGGTGCCTCCGGTGCGCGGTGCCGGTTCGATCCAGAAACTGATCCGCCAGGTGTATGATCTGAATCCGGTCTACGAGGCCTCGGACTATCGGCTGATGTCGGAACAGCTGCAACTGAGGTACCGCAAACGCTCGCTGGTGGTCGTACTGACCCACGCGCTGGATGAAGTGCACCTCTCACATCTGAGCAATGCCCTGCGAATGATGCGCTGGCCGCACCTGGTGCTGTCTGCCTTCCTGCGTAACGTTCCCCTGCAGGACCGCATGAACGCGATTCCGGAAACGGACCGCGAAGCCTTCCAGATCGCAGCGGCAGCGGAAATTGTCGCCACCCAGACGTCACAGATCGCGGCGCTACAGAAATCCGGACTGCTGATCCTGGATACGCTGCCTGAGAATCTGTCGGTGAATCTCATCAGCCGCTATTTGGATATCAAAGCGCGACAGCTACTCTGATTACAACGCTGCGATGTCCCCCGTTTGCTTCCAGCTGCGCACAGGGTTATAGTTGTATCCATGCGTGCATTTTTAAACCATCACTCCTGTTGAACCTGTCAGCACTTCGAAAGCTCAGCGGTATGCAAATCTTCTCACGGACTCTTTTGCTGTTCAGCCTGTCTGTAATGGCCCTGATCTCCCCTTTGGTGGAGGCAGCGGATGACGCTGCCATTAGCCGAGAGCAGGCGATTGCCATTATCAAGCAGTTTCGTGGTGATATTAAATTTCAGAAAAATGATGCCAAACTCGACATCAAGTCCATCTTCTTCTCCAGTTCAAAAATCGATGACGCCGGACTTGTCTATCTAAAAGATTTTAACCAGATGCAGGATCTGGCCTTTTATGGAGCTCAGTTGACTGGAGCAGGTTTAAAACATCTGAAGAATTTCAATCAGCTGCAAAAACTGCACCTGGTACGCTGCCCCCTGAAAGATGCTGAGATGGTGCATCTCAAACAGTTCCCGGCATTAAAACACCTCTATATTCGCAATGCCAATCTGACTGATGAGGCCCTCAAACACATGCAGGGGTTGAAGAAACTGCAGAGTCTGTGGCTGGTATCGACCAAAGTAACAGATGCAGGACTGGTCCATCTGAAAGATTTGAAAGAACTAAGCTCGCTGAATCTCTATGAGACCAAAGTCAGTGATGTCGGCCTGGTTCATTTGTCAGGTCTGAAGAAGCTGAAGTATCTGGATTTAAAACTCACTCAAGTCAGCAGCCCTGCTGTTGAGAGGCTCCAGGCTCAGATCCCGGACTGCAAGATTTCATTTGACCGACCGATCCTGCCTGCGCATCTCAAAGTGGCTGAGGAAGTGAAACAGCTAAAAGGATTTGTAAGATATCGAGATGCGAACGAGCACCGGGTTTTGTCGACAATCAGTCTGAATGGTCCTCAGATCAATGATGCCAGCCTGTCCTGTCTGAAAGGCCTGTCTGTGTTGAAATCACTGACGTTGAATCGGACAAACGTCAGTGACCAGGGTCTGGCAAGCTTAAAAGATCTGACGGGGCTGACCTCTCTGACCGTCATGCAGTCTCCCATCACGGACGCAGGCCTGTCACATCTAACAGGGCTTTCCCACTTAACAGCATTAGATCTGTTCAGAACAGCTGTTACCGATGCTGGGCTAAAACACATCCTCAGCCTGAAACATCTGCAAAGATTGAATCTGATCAATACCGGAGTCACCTCTGCAGGCATTCAACAAATCAAGGCCGCCCTGCCGAAATGTAAAGTCGAAACTGGCGGAAACTCTGACGTTTCCATGCAGGGGCAAGCAGAAATTGCCACCCTCAAAGCCCTGGGGGCGCACATCCAGAGTCAAAGAGAATATAAGAATGGGAAATTCACTTCGGAGTATTTTACTTCCATCCGATTCTTTGGGAATCGAATCGCTGATGAGCAAATTCGACAGTTAAAAAAGATTCCCCGTTTGAAAGTTGTGACTTTCACTCAAACTAATATTACCGACAAGGGCGCGGAATATCTTTCCGTTTTAACAGAACTGGAACAGTTACAGTTATCTGGCACTGCGATTACTGATAAAGGTGTATCACACCTGGCTGATTTAAAGAATCTTCAAAATCTGGACCTCAATCGTACAGGAATCACCGACCAGGGTCTGGTTTCTCTAAACAAACTGCCTCAACTCAAATCACTGAACCTGGGGGGAACCCGTATCACAGATGCAGGACTGACACATTTAAAAACCCTGTCAAGTCTGGAGACCCTGAAGCTTTACAGCACCGGAATTACCGGTTCTACCCTGAATGAATTGAAGCCACTGTCAAACCTGAAGAATCTGGACTTATCCCTTACCCCACTCAATGATGACGGCTTAAAAACAGCTGGTGAATTACATCAGTTGCAGAGTTTATTCCTCACAAATACGAAGATCACCAGCGCCGGAATCGATCACCTGGCACATCTGACAAAGTTGAATTCCCTGAATCTAGATTACACACAACTCGACGATGCTGCCCTGTCACCCCTCGCCAATCTGACAACTCTCAGCTCATTGAATCTTACAAAGACACAGATTACTGATGCCGGGATGATTCATATATCAAAACTGAAAGCACTGAAGACGCTGAATCTGAATCACACGCAGATTACCAGCGCAGGTCTCACACACCTGAAATCACTGACACAGCTTTACAAACTGGGATTAAGAGAAACAGGCATCGATGATTCAGGACTCAAAACTCTCAGTTCCCTCTTCAAACTGCGCAGCATGGATCTGTACGGCACTCAGGTGACTGACGCAGGAGTGCTTCATTTCAAAAACAAAATTATCAAACCGACAGATCTCAACTTACACGGCACTCGAATTACCAAATCGGGTCTGGAAACACTGAAGCAGGAATTCCCAAACTGTCAGATCCAGGCATCACCTCCGCTGGATTCTGACATTGAAGCAATACTCGCCAAACTGAAAAAAGCGGGTGCTTATCGTGTTCGCCGACTACGAGATGATGATACAGAACAACTTACAATACGGTTCTATCCTCAACTGGATAATCCCCCAAAATTGCCATCCATCAATGAACGTCTCCAGTTGTTAAAGGGGCTGAATACGTTAGAGGAGCTGGAGATTTCCGACAATAATTTGACTGACCTGGGTCTCAAAGAACTTCAGCACGTACCTGAACTGAGAACGCTGAGAATCAATGCCGGTAAGTTGACGGTAGAGGGTTTGAAACAGGTAGCTCAACTGAAGAAACTGAAACTGCTGCAGATCCAGAATGCGGGAATCACCAATGAGCAACTGGTAGTGCTTAAAGACATGACACAACTGGAAACACTGGTCCTGAGTGGCAATCAGATTACAGAGCACGGACTCAAACATCTTTCAGGCCTCACAAATCTCAAAGGACTCAATCTGAGCCAGAATCGGATTTACAGTGACGGAATGGTGCATCTTGCCTCCCTCAAAAACCTCAGAGGCCTGATCCTGGAAGGGACTCGCGTGGCCGATCAGGGGCTGGAAGACCTGATCACTCTTCCGCGGCTGCGGACATTGATTCTTAATGGAACGACCATCACAGACGGTGGAACACACCTTCTGAAGAAGATGACCTCGCTGGGAATGTTATCACTGGAATCCACCTACATCACCGACAGAGGACTCAAGGATCTGGAAACGCTGCGGGGGTTATATCGACTGAATTTGAATGATACGAATGTCACCGAACAGGGAGTTAAAAACTTTCAGCGTCTCGTGACAAAATGCCAGATTGAATACACAACACCTGTCGCATCGACTCTGCAAAAAATTGTACAGGAACTTAAAGAAGCGGGCGCTGATGTGCGCTTAATCAAACTGGGGAATCGCCAGGCAATTGGTTCAGTGTTTTTTCGGAATCCCCTCAAAGGTATCTTTACCGTTGATGACCGAACCGATAAATCACAAGTGCTCGACAGTTGTCTGATACGGATCTCGGCGATGAAAGAGTTGAGAGAGTTAAGCATTCACTGGCCTGAATTCGACGATTCCAAGCTCAAACATATCAAAAATTTAAAATACCTGTCTGAGCTCGATTTGACCGGGAGCCGCATTACTGACACGGGAATTCAAGAATTGCAGGAACTGGTAAACCTGCAAATTCTGAAACTGAATCATACACAGATATCAGATAAAGGAATCGCCGATCTGGTGAAACTGACTCTGCCCCGGTTGAATCAACTCGAACTGAACCAGAGCAAAGTGACGGAAGCGTCCCTTGATTCTTTGAAAGAATTGAAGCATTTGCGAAACCTGTCTCTGACTCATCTGATGGTTTCGAAGCCGCGCCTGGAGGAATTCAGGCGGGCACTACCGAATTGTCGCGTTCAGGTCAAAACCGAAGAATAGCCAGCATAGCCGCGGGATCAACTCCTAATCGCACCTGCACGAAAACATATACGCCAGTGCGGTTGTACGGGTGGTACCGGTTGTAAGAGACAGTGTCCACGTCGAGTATGGGGAATGGTGAAAAGATTTTTGCGGGTGATCTCACTCAATCCGGAGAGAATCTTCAGGTCGGTATCGTGTGCATATCTTTAAATAGCCGATATTTATAAAGAATTAACAAAGTCAGTCCCCGTGTAAAATATGCGGGGAGCGAGACAGAATTCGTTGCCTCTTGTTTGAGCGTTGACTTTTTTCTTTTACTTAGTTCAGGGCCAGCCGTATAATTAAGATTCATTAGAAGTTAGCTACGTTTCTCCCTGGAGTCATTTATGGCAGTCTGTTTAGTCCCTGTGAATCAAGGTCGCCCCATTGTGTTAGATAAGGCGATCATTCTTGTCGGGCGGCATCCGGACTGCGATATCGTCATCACTGACAGCCCGAAAATTTCCCGGAAACACTGCTGTCTGGCGATTGTCAATGACCGCCCCATCGTCCGCGATCTGGGCAGTATGAACGGCGTTTACGTCAACGGAAGCCGCATCGACCAGGAAGTCCGGCTGAAGCTGCACGATGAAATCAAAATCGGCAATGTCGCTTACCACCTGGAAAACATTGGTGCCGACAACCAGAAGAAACAGGAATCGACGGACAGCAAAATGAGCTCCGACGATGCACCCACCAAAGCGCCTTCCGTGCAGCACTTCAAAAAGCCGGGTAAAGACGTCGATATCTCACAGCAGTTCCCCGTGGCCATTTCCGAGAGCGGGCAGAACGTCAAAGCCAACGAGAACCTGGAAAGCAACGAACTGGACGGCGAAGACGAAGATGACGACGACAGTTATTCGGATAGCTTTGAAGGTCACGGCTCCAACATCGAATTCATTTCGTCTTCGTGACATCCTCTGCTGAGGCTGGCTCTACGGGCGGAAACTGTCTGCCCTGGTTTTTCATCCGAAACAAGAACGGGTGCCAGAACCGGAAGTGGGCGATTGTCAAAATAACGAGCAGCGTAATACAGCTGATGATGGCGCCTATCAGAAACCAGCCCGACTGATACGCCCAGACGACCTCGTGCTTGCCTGCAGAGAGTTTCACCCCGCGATACATGCCATCCACCAGTTCCGCTTCGGCTGGTTGTCCATCGACATACACTGACCAGCCGGGATAGAGTAAATCGGTCAGAATCAACGTATCCTCTTCGGGCGTCTCTGCCTCGATCACAATTTCATTCGCCCGATACTGCTTGAGGTCTGCCGTTTGATCAGCCATGGGATGCGCCCAGGCGACGCGACCGCGGGAACCTGTGAGTTCATAGAAATAAAGAGGTTCGTCGAAGCGGCCCCAGGCAGGATTGATCACCGCATCGAAATCACTCCACACCGGTTTGACCGGCCAGCGATTCAGATCGAGCGGATGCTGACTTAGGATGTGCGTCACCCCTGCTTTTCTCAGCCATTCAATCTGCTCCGGCGTTGCCGGTTCTTTGAACGGCAGCGGCTCAGGGATCGTCAGGGCGGGATCGAAATACTGCTCAGGACCGATGCCCAGATAGACGGGCGTCGAAGCCACGCCGATCAACGTGGGCAGGTTTGCGCCCGGGGCAAACAGCCGGACCGGTTTGCCGTACTCGCTGGCGATTTTTCGCAGTGTGCTCTTATCGACATTATTGATCGGCGGATTGGAGATGATCGTAGCGTAAGTCACATAGCGGCTGACTACCCAGAAATCCGCGGTTGTAAACAGACAGATTGCAGCAACTATCGTCACTTGAATCGCAGGTTTCCAGTTGGCGACGAGCCGTTCCAGGCAGACGCCAGCGATCACCGCGACCGCGAAGGTGGTGAGGATGCCGTACCGTCCGGGGCCGGTAAAGAAGCTGAAACCGGGCAGATGTTTCGTGATTGGCAGAAACCAGCCGGGGGTGTAGAGCAGTGCCAGGAAGCCAATGATGGCCAGTAATACCAGTCGGCGGTCACTGGTCCAGGCGCCACGCCAGGTTCCATAAACGAGCAGCAGCACCGCGGCGATACCAAAGTAGAGATGTGCTTCTACCTGATTCGTCGCTTCCGAGCCCGGTGCCAGGCCGGCATCGAGGTTGACTTCATAAGGATACCAGGCCCAGGGCGCGACGATTTGCGTCATGTACCAGACCGGGATGTGTCCATAGCCGGGATGGTGCGAACGTTCGCCCACCTCGGCCCGCTGGCTGTGTTGTTTGAGTTCCCACGTAGGTGCCAGCTGGACTGCCGAAAGTGCGTAGGTAGAAATGAAAGCGAGCAGCAGCAGAATGATCGTCCGCCTGCGATACGGTTTGAGTGCTTCGGTAGTGACATCACGGCTGAACCAGATGCGGGCGGGGATATAAACCAGCAGCATCAGCTGCGTGATGAAGGCCAGGTTAAAGTGGCCGGGCAGGATCTGCATACTGAGTGCGAAGCAGAGCAGAATCGGAAACCGCCAGTAGCGGGTCTGGAAAAATGACTCGACACACCAGAGCGTCAACGGGAGCCAGGCACCGCCGATGATCGCCCATTCCAGGCAGATCCGCGAGGGAAACCAGCCGTAGGTGTAGACCAGCCCTGCGAACAGCGCTGCCACCAGTGAATAACCGAGGCGCCTGACATACAGAGCGGTAAACACAAACGCGAGGATGTAATGCAGGATCTGCACGAAGTTATATGCGGTGTTGACCGGCAGAAAGCGATAGGCGAAATAGTTGAACGGATAGAAGGCGCCGGTCTGGCTTTCCGCTACGAGTGGGACGCCATGACCGATGTACGAATTCCAGAGCGGAAATTCGCCTGCCTGCAGACGTTCTGCGAAGAACGTTTTCTGCGGGAAGAAATAGGTATAGAGGTCGCCGCCGATCAGTCCTCCACCCGACCAGAGACCGCTCCAGAAAACCCACGTCAGGGCGATGGCCATGATGAGGATGATGCCGACAAACAGGGGCGTGCCGAGCGGTTTTGTTTCCGCAGAGTGGGCGGGTTCGGCTTTCTTCTGGGGGGAACGACTCAAGCGACTGGACCTTGTGCTGACTGAATACTGTCTGAAATAAAAAAAGCAGGCGGCTGAATACCTGCGTGTATTCTAAGCCGCCTGCTCTGATGTCTCAACACACTGGGGCAGGACTTAGCCGCCGAAGATGCGGTTCAGGCGTGCCTGATGATAGGCCAGTCGCTCTGCCGAACTCATGGCTGCGAAATTGGGAGCGTCCTGAGTCTTACCGGCTGCGGGTGTCCCCGCTGGTTTGTCTGCGGATTTGGTAGCCGGCTTGCCGCCTGCTTTCTTTTCCGGAAAGCTGAAGGTTTTGCCGTCTTCACCGCCGTAACTCATCACGGCGGTCTGGTATGTCAGATCGGTGTCCAGATCACGGTGTGGCTTGATGCCCAGTTCCTGTAGTACGCCATGATAGGCTTTGACGGCGTCAACAGGCTGAATTTTGTCTTCGACCAGATAACGCAGAAACTGAATGAAAGCGAGTTGATGTTCGGCCTGATTGATCTTGCGACCAAAGAGGGCGACACGGGCCCCGTATTTCCGGGCATCGTAGATCAGCTGAAAAGCATCGAGCGTGGTGCCTGCTGAACCGCCGAGAATTCCGACCACCAGGTGCGGATCATAGGCGACCAGTTCTTCCATGGCCCGCGGACCGTGGTAAACCATTTTCAGAAAGATGGGACGTCCCGCTGAAGCGACGCCGGCCAGAGTCCGGGCAATCAGGTCGTTAATAAAACCGGGTGCCAGATCCGCGGCAACCGCGTTACTGATGTTGGGATCAAAAATCTCCAGGAAGTGGCGGAACTTCTTGCGTTCTGCTTCTTCGCGAAATTCTTTATAGCGTTCGAGGGTCGCAAGGTCTTCTTCCAGATTGTTATTAAAGGTTACTGAGTAAAGACCCAGGTCGGCACCATAGGCGCGTTCCTCCGGCTTGCAATCGAGATGACCGCACTGGATGTGGTCCAGGCTGGCCGACCGGAATGGTTTGGCCGGCGGCAGATGCAGTTTGCCTCCGCGGGGAACGTGCACGTCAGTCGTGTCGTTGGCCCGGGCGGCAGGAGTGATCGGTGAGTTATCAAACAATCGCTCGTCGATCGTCAGTTTTTCGCTGGTGCTGGCAGACATCAGGACGATGTCAACCACTTCCTGCTTGATGACCTCGCGAATCTGCTGACGGTATTCTGCCAGCGTTTTGTATTTGAGTTCCTGGTCGTGCCGTTCCGGAGAGAGCCCGGGAGCACCGATGCCAAAGGCCATGTCGGCGTCTTTGGCATCCGCGATGATAAACTCTTTCGATCCGCTGGGGTCAGCGTGAATCGATTGAAGCTTCCTGTCGAGAGATTTTTCCATCACACAATCATTTCAAAAACAAAACGCAAAAGCAGAACGCATTAGAGGGTCATTGGGTTGACTGTCGCGGAGAAATCATCCCAGGACTTTGTCGACGGTTTCCCGCAGGACCCGACCGGACTGAGTCAGAGCCAGCTGTTCTTTCGGCCAGAGTTCGATTTCCAGGTGCTTCATGACGCCACTGCGTCCCATGACGGTGGGCACCGAAATGCAGACATCCCGCAGACCGAAGGCACCATCCTGCAGAGACGAAACCGGCAGAATGCGACGCTGGTCGAGGGCGATACAGTGCACGACATCGGCGATACTCACGCCGACAGCGAAACCGGCTCCGCCCTTTTTCTTGATGACTTCGGCTCCACTGCCCCGTGTTTTCTTTTCGACTTCCGCAATCAGGTTGGCGTTCACGCCGGGGAACTTGTCCAGCGGCAGTCCACCGACCTGGGCAGCTGACCAGACGGGAACCATGCTGTCGCCGTGCTCGCCGAGAATCAGGGTAGAAACCTGTGTCGGAGGGACATCCAGACGGGCTGCCAGCATGCTGCGAAGACGGGTGGTATCGAGAACCGTTCCCAGACCGATGACCTGCTGAGGCGGCAGTCCGAGTTCTTTCATGGCCAGGTAGGTCAGCACGTCGACCGGATTGGAGACGACAAAGACAATCGCTCCCGGTTTGGTGCCGACGCGTTTGACGTCAGCCAGAATGTTTTTGAACAGTTCGACATTGCGATTGATCAGATCCAGGCGGCTTTCATCGGGTTTCCGACGCAGGCCGGCGGTGATCACGATCACATCGCTGTCTTTCACCAGTTCGGTTCCCCCCGCGTAAATCTTCTGATCTGCGGTCAAAGAGCTGCCGTGCAGCAGGTCCAGAGCCTGGCCTTCGACCAGTTCCTGATTGACGTCTACCAGAGCGATTTCCCGGACGATGCCTCCGGCCTGTAATGCGAAGGCGGCACAGGAACCGACGAGTCCCCCACCACCGATAATACTGACATTCATGATCAAATCTTTTCTATTTATGACGAAGTGAGCTGTGATTGAGTCTGAAAACGTTTGTCGCTCATGAGAGCCCGGGGATTATTGTCCCAGGGCTGTCATGACCTGATCGGTGATCGCTTTGATCAGCTGATCTGAGTTGCCGCCGGCAGGTGCTGCCGCGGGCTGGCTCGATGGCTTCTGCAGGTATCCCGGGTAACTGGGAGCCGGCTCAAACGCTTTCTGCTGCGGCAGACCTTCGGTATAACCTTCCCGGAAGGCGCTGTTGCCACACAGGTCACAGTCTTCTACGTGGAAACGGGGATCATCGAAACCGAGTTTCTGCTTCAGGTCGAGCAGTTCGCGGGTTTCATTTTCCGTAAAGTAGTTGATGCGTCCGAGCTGCTTGGAGAGCAGCAGGATTTTGCAGTACGCATCCAGAATTTCGGTTTTCCAGTAAGCGTCTTCCAGAGACTTACCGAAGCTGACGGTACCATGACCGGTCAGAATGATCGTGTTGGTGCCCCCTTTGAGGAAAGGCAGTACGGTGTCGGCGAATTTCTGTCCGCCCGGTGTTTCGTAAGGAGCCAGCGGCACTTCACCCATGAAGACTTCGACTTCGGGCAGCACACACTGTGGGATCGGCTCGCGGGCGACAGCGAAGGCGGTCGCGTGAGGCGGGTGACAGTGCACGACGGCTTTGACGTCGGGACGTTCTTTCATGATAGCCAGGTGCAGCAGGATTTCGCTGGTCCGCTTGCGGGTACCGGCGATCTGGTTACCGTCCAGGTCAACCGCACAGATGTCTTCCGGATTCATGAAACCTTTGCAGATCATGGTGGGCGAGCAGAGTACTTCATTTTCGCCGACGCGAATCGAGATGTTGCCGTCGTTGGCAGCCGCGAACCCTTTGTTGTAGACGCGACGTCCGATTTCGCAGATCTCTTCTTTCAGCTTCCGGTCGTGAATTCCACTGTTCCATTGACTCGACATGGTTTTGACTCCCAACGTAGATTTAAAAAGTATGTGTTTTCAGTTTGTGTGACTGGTCGTTAGTAAACTTCAACCTGATCCAGAATGGCCGACACGTAAGCGTCGATCGGTTTGGTATCGGGATGAAAGGGAGCTGCTGCTTCCGCTCCTTCACTGACAGCGATCTGGCTGCCAGGTGAAGCACCCAACTCATCGTAGATCACAAACGGTTCCGTTTTCTTTTTTTTGTTTGTGTTCAGTTCGTCGCTCTTCAAAGGAATCCCGATAATCCATCGCGCACCGTCCAGACTCGGATGCTGGCGTGACAGTGTCACTCGGCCGATGACTTCTGCGATTTTCATAATTTGGTTTCCCTTGTCATTCCCTGAATTCGATTCTGTGCCCTGCTCAGACTTCCGGATGGGGAGTGCCGGCAGAGACAAAGGTTTTCATCAGGTTTCGTAGTTCCATAAACGATTTTTGCTCCGGGTTGACGCAAATCAGATTCGGGCTCATTTGCGCGACCACCGTTCGCAGGTGATTCACATCCTGAATGGCGGCGGCACAGACTTTCTGATTCCGATTCGCCAGGCAGGCTGCCTTTTCTGCCGCCGAAGCGAACAGGACGGCGCCTGCTGCATCCGCACGACAGAGACTGCTGACTGCTCCCTGAACCGCTTCGTCCAGAGACCCCATCAGCTCCTGTGACCAGCTTGCGCCGGTCTGTTGTTCGATATTCGTCAGAGACTGTTCCACCACGCCCGCCCGGGAGAGGACGATCGCCCGCCAGGCACCCCTCTGCTTTGTTTGAGCAGAAACAGCAACTGTCGCACGTTGCACCTCAACCTTGTTTTCCCGCAGATAATCTTTGGCCGCAGGGGTCAGAAGGGCTCCGGCGGTGATGCCGATGACCGACTGTCCCTTGGTTTTCTCTGCGAGCAGGTCTGCCGTGATGACTTTCTCTGACAGGATGACTGAAGAGCGATTCGTCTCACTGGCCATAACGCTGCCGGCTGCCTGTGTGCCCTGTCCCTGGCGGGAGAGGGTCGACAAGACATTGGCGACGACCTGGTTGACTAACTCTTCAGAAATCTGCATGTTCTATTTCTTTGTTCCCGGAGACTTTCCCGGTGATGACTGATCTTCATCCAGTACACCCAGGGTCGCCCAGCGAATGGGGGTATTGTTGGTCCCCACCATTTCCCGGACGGCGGCTCCGTCTGATGTCAACAGCACCAGATCGTGTTTGCCACACCCCAGCTGGTCGATGACCAGTTCAGGAAATCCATCTGCGTTGCCTTCGATGTCCAGTGTCTGGACGAGCAGCAGACGCCAGCCGGCAAGGCTGTGATGTTTTGCCGTGGCGGTTGCCCGTCCGATGACTCTGCCTGTCAACATATGATTTCAATCCTGCAGCGGTGATCCGCGATACGTAACTTAGATAACTCGTAAATGTCCGACGGTGGTGGAACGACGGAAACGGGTAAAGGTCAGCGGGTTGGTGACCCCTTCCCCGGTCGGCGTCGCGATACTGAAGGAACCATAGCCTTCACCACCGTTGCCCAGGGCAGCCCCACAGGGACCATTCTGCACAAACAGAGTGGTATCCATGACGCGTCCCATTTTGGTAATGGTTTCAATGTTTCTTGAGTGAATCATGCTGGTGTGACCGAACCCGTGTTCGAATTCTTTGGCCAGCTCGATTCCGTGATCGGCGTTGCGACAGCGAACGAACGGCACGAAGGGCATCATCTGCTCTTCGGGCACGAACGGGTTGTTCGTATCGGTTTCGCCGTAGAGTAACTGAGTTCCAGCCGGCACATTGACGCCGATCATTCCGGCGAGCACAGCGGCGTCTTTGCCGATCATGTCGCGGTTGAGCAAAGCGTGTCCGCCCGGTTCTTTGGGGGGCGAGAAGGCCAGCGAGGTGAGTTGTGCGACCTGCTGAGCGTTCAGCTGGAATCCGCCATGACGTCCCATGGCCGACATCAGCTGGTCGAAAATACTGTCGACGGCGAAGACTTCTTTTTCGCCGATGCAGAGCAGGTTGTTATCATAGGCCGCCCCGATGATGATCGATTTGGCGGCGTTGTCGATGTCGGCGGTTTCATCGACGACCACGGGAGGATTTCCCGGACCGGCGACGATGGCCCGTTTCTTAGCGGCCAGAGCGGCGCGAGCCACGCCCGGTCCCCCGGTCACGACGAGCAGCGGAATGCCGCGATGATTGAAGATTTCGTCTGCGGTTTCCAGGGTCGGGTTGCCAACGATCGTCACCAGGTTCTGCAGTCCGGTGGCCTGGTAGATGGCCTGGTTGAAGCGGCGAACTCCTTCGCAGGCGATTTTTGCACCACTGGGATGCGGATTGACGACCAGCGTGTTGCCGGCGGCGACCATGTTGATGAAGTTACAGGCCAGAGTCGGCAGAGAGTGTGTCACGGGAGTGATGGCACCGATGACGCCGAACGGGGCGTATTCGGTGAGGCTGATCCCGTAGTCCCCGGAGACGGCTTCGGTCTTGAGGAATTCCATGCCGGGAATGCTTTTGATCAGATGCAGTTTTTCGATTTTGTGATCGAGGCGACCGATTTTGGTCTCTTCGAGTTCCATGCGGCCGAGCTCGTCGGCCTGGGTATCGCAGATCTGCCGCACGATTTCGAGTGCCTTGGCCCGATCCTCCAGAGTGGCCTTGAGCAACTGCTGCTGACCTGCGGCGGCAGCGGCAACCGCTTGGTCGACGCTGTTGAACACGCCCCAGTCACCAGTGCTGCCCGCGGGTGCGGAACCATAGCCGCCCCGGTTATTGAGCTGCGATAACACTTCCTGAACGACGCTGCGAATGGCTTCTTCTGTCGCCTGCATAATCTATCTCTCCCCGAGCCGCCTGCTGTGAACGCGGGTGTTTCCCGCGGCGGACTCAGTCTGTTTATTTCAGTTTTGGTTTTCCAGGTTATAGTTTTCCATCTGGTTGCGAATCCATGCTTCCAGTTTTGCTTGTGATGGTTTCGAGGCGATCATAAAGGCCACCAGAATGGCGACCGGGATATAGGCCAGGATCTTTCCTTCCACAAGATAGAAGACCAGATTTATAAAGGCCCCGCCTTCCAACAGTGCCATCCCGATCAGGAATTTGGTCATAAAAACCGATTCCAGATCATTCATCGCCTGCTGTTTCTCCTCGTCTGTTTCGTATCGCCCCCGTTGCAGGGCCGCCCGAAACTGCTGATTTGCCACAATGTTGGGGACAATCAGACTGACAACAAACATGAAGGCAGCCATCCCCATTCCGACCATCGTCAGAAGCATATCTTCCTGCGGCTGCTGGTCCTGTCCTTTCACACCAGCGATCACCGCAAACACCACCACACCCATAATCATTGCAAACCAGATGATGATCATCGTTCTGGCACGTTGTTCCGTCGTCATCTGATCTTGTTGCGTGGTCATGTTCCTGCTCCTGCTTCCGTTCGGGTTAATCCTTCGAGTTAAAAATCTCCTTGTGACCGATGTGAACCTGATCGACGATGCCGATGATGGCTGCATCGATGGGCAGCGATTTGGTCTCCGGTGTAAAACGGGCCGAAGACCCCTGCACACAGAGCACCACTTCACCCTGCCCGGCCCCCACGGTATCGACGACGATAAACGACCGTCCGGTGGGAGTCAGATCACTCTGGTCTTTTTCATTGACGCGCAACGGTTCGACAATCAACAGTTTCTGACCGACCATCGCCTCGACTTTCTGTGACGAAACGACGCTTCCGGTGATACGTCCTACAAACATCGAACCAACTCCTGTTTAATCCCGTAAAAGGATACTTCAATTCTCGGGGCGTTACGCACGCCCTTCGATGGTTTCTACCGTCTGCCGTGCTACGACAATCTCCTCATTGGTGGGCACGACCCAGATCTGCACGTTGCTGTCGTCCGCCTGGATCTGCGATTCTTCGGAAGCCGTTTTGTTCCGTTCCGCATCCAGACGAATTCCCGCCCATTCCAGGTTGCTGCAGACCTTTTCTCTCAGGCTGACGCTGTTCTCACCGATTCCACCCGTGAAAACGATCGCATCGACGCCGCCCAGTACCGTCATGTAACCTCCCAGGTAGTGCCGGATGGCTGAGTGGAACACGCCCAGGGCCAGTTGGGCCCGCTCGTGTCCGTTGGCGGCCGCTTCTTCCAGATCGCGACAGTCGCCACTCAATCCGCTCATCCCCAGGAGTCCACCTTTGCTCGACAGGTCTTCCAGAAGTTCCGCCAGAGATTTTCCGGTGGCCTTCTGCAGAACCGGCAGAGCAAACGGATCAAAATCACCCACACGGTTGTTGTGGGGCAATCCTGTCTGAGGGCTCATTCCCAGACTGTTGGCTTTGGAGACACCACCCTGCATGGCACACAAAGAACTACTGCCTCCCAGGTGGCAGGAAATCACCTTCAGATCGTCTTTGCCGGTGAGCTCGGCCATACGGGAGCCGATATACCGGTGACTGGCGCCATGGAACCCCCAGCGTTTGACTTCGTACTCTTCGTCCCATTGGAAGGGGATCGCATAGGTACGATTTTCAGGCGGGATGGTTTCATGGAAGGCGGTTTCGAGTGCGGCAACCAGCGGAATGTCAGGGAAGGCCTGACGCAGTTGTCGCATAGCCCGGGCATACGGAGGATTGTGAGCCGGCGCGATGTCGGCCAGGGCCTCCATTTTGGTCAGCAGGGCTTCATCTACCAGACGCACGCCACTTAAGTTTCCGGCAAAGACCGCTTTGAAACCAATGCCGGCGACTTCGTCTGCTGAATCGAGGCAACCCCATTCGGAGTTGGTCAGTTGAGACAGACACAAGTTGACGGCGGCAGCATGGTCGGGCACGTTCTGTTCGTGCTCTTCCCGATGCTCACCAATTTCGACGAAGCAGTGAGACTGCTCGCCGCCAATCCGATCGATGCCCCCGCGTGCGAGCTGCACTTCTGCGGGCATATCAAACAGGCGATATTTGAAACTGGTGGAACCTAAATTGGCAACTAGTACTTTCATTGCAGGAATCCATTCTGTGACTTAAAGACTGGTGTTTCGACTTCCCTTTCCCGCAGTCCAACGGCGAACTCCGGGAAGAACCAACAGTACGTTTCTTAGATAAAGTTTGACATCAGGCTTTCGGAGGGGCGTGCGATCACGTGAGCGCCAACCAGTTCTCCGATTTGAGAAGCAGCAGCAGCACCCGCGTCAACAGCAGCACGAACCGATCCGATATCACCCTGGATCACGGTGGTAATGAAGGCACCACCAATCTGAATCTGGTCAACCAGAGTCACGTTGGCAGCTTTCAGCATGGCGTCGGAAGCTTCAATTTGAGCGACCAGACCTTTTGTTTCAATCAGACCAATTGCTTCAGAACTCATTATTTTATTCTCTTTCAATGTAATGGGTTGAGCTGAATTCTCTGTTGCTTCATACCAGTTGAACGTCAACTGGTTATGTTCATCCTCAAAGCGTTCAGATTCAGGGACTTCAGCTGTCAAAGTTCAGAACCCGTTAATTACTTCTTGGCAGCGGCGGTTTTGCCGGGCAGTACGTTAGCCAGTTCTTCGTGAGGACGAGGAATGACCTGCACGCTGACGACTTCGCCAACTTTGCTGGCAGAAGCAGCACCGGCGTCAACAGCAGCTTTGACGGCAGCGACATCGCCAACGACAAATGCGGTTACCAGACCGCTACCAACTTTTTCCCAGCCAATCATCTGTACGTTGGCTGCTTTGAGCATTGCATCGGCAGCTTCAATCAGGCTGATCAGCCCTTTTGTTTCTACCATTCCCAGGGCTTCCATTGCTTTCGCCATGAGTCAGTTCTCCTTGTTAGAGACAGTGAAAAAAACAGTTTGTGATTTCTACGGAACCGGTACCCGGCTCCGCAACAGGAATTAAGCGGTGCATCCGCATGACGCACCGGTTGCTGACCCCGTGAGGATCAGCTGTGTTTGCATTTGCAGGATTCCGGAATGTAGAGTTTGACGGAAGTCGCATGATCGAGATCGACGGCGTTGCCTTCGTCGGTATCGATGTGGACTTCCAGTTTGACGTCCGGATTTTCGCGTACGACCACATCTTCGAGAACGGTCGTGCAACCCGGGGAATCGACCCGCAGGTGCAGGCTGTCGCCGTTGGCACAACCGTAGTAAGCACAGTCAGCCGGAGACATGTGAACGTGACGGGCAGCCCGGATGACGCCGTATTCCAGTTCGACGACCCCTTTGGGTCCCATCAGAACGCAACCGGGGGTCCCTTTGATGTCGCCACTGATGCGGACGGGGAGTTCCAGTCCGAGAGAGATTGAGTCGGTATAGGCCAGTTCGACCTGTGTTTCACCTCGACAGGGTCCCAGGACACGAACGTTGGGAATCATCCGGCGACGGGGACCGACGATGGCCACGGTCTGCGTGGCGGCGAAATAGCCTTCCTGATAAAGGTCCTTCTGGATTTCGAGTTCAGAGCCTTTGCCGAACAGGACTTCCAGGTGTTCCTGAGAGAGATGCACGTGTCGTGCCGAGATATTCACAACCAGGGGGTTCGGTGCAACCTGCATTCCCGGGGCTGATGTGCCCGGGAGTTGTTGAGATAAAGCCTGACGAACCAGTTGTTCTACCTGCGAGCGAGAGATGGAATTTTTCAGTTGTGTCATAATATCTGATCTCAATTTTATTGTATGGTATCGATGATCGATTCAGGAGATTGTCAGGTTTCGACAATCGTCAGTTTGATACCGGCGTCACGGATCACCTGCTGCCATTCTTCCGTGATCCCGTCATCCACGACGATGTGATCGACATCCTCCAGCGGGCAGAGATAGGCCAGAGCCGAATGCCCGAATTTCGTACTGTCAGTCACCACGATCACTTCTTCTGCAGCAGCAAACATCTGCTGTTCCGTTTCCACCAGTAACATGTTGCTGTTATACAGCCCGTCTTCCGTAATTCCGCCGACGCTGATGATCAGGCGACGTACATGGACGCTCTTCAGCGATTCCACAGCCGTCTTCCCCAGAGCGACGCCGGTCTTGGGAAACAGGAAGCCTCCAATCAGCATCAGATCGACCTTGGGCTGGTTGACCAGCAGATTGGCGATCGGCAGTGAATTGGTGACGACCTGTAATTGTTTGCCCGCCAGTTGACGAGCGACTTCAAGAGTGGTTGTGCCTCCATCCATCAGCACAGCCTCTCCGGGAGCGATCATGTCCGCCACAGCCTGAGCAACCAGCCTTTTTTGCCTGGATGACATAAAAGACCGATCTTCAAACGTGGATAATGACTCTCCCACGTAAGCAGCGCCACCACGAGTGCGTCGAATCTGACCGATTCCGTCAAGATACTCCAAATCCCTCCGAATCGTAGATTCCGAGGCACCGACAGAATCCATCAAATCCACAAGGGACACAAATCCCTTGTTTTCAACAATCTTTAGGATGCTTTCCCGTCTTTCGTCAAGTAACATTGACATGCAAACTCCTCCTGAGACGATCTATTTCCCTAAAGAATATGCCTCTCTAAGCGCTACCTTTCAATCAATATCTTCAAAATACACTCAATATATTTCATTTTCAATCAAAAACTGTCAGTTGTTTTGATATTTCCTAGAGACTTCATTTTTCCTAAAGCAAACATTCATTTTAGAGCGGAATTCGCTAAAGTTGCCCCTGCCTGCCCAGTCTGACCGAAGTCTTTGCCCCAAACTTACTACAGAATCGAGACTTGAGACGCATTTGGGGGCCGCTCCCCGGGCTGAATTCTCCGTTTCTTCACCTTGAATTCCGGTCATCGACAGTCGAACCGGATATAGCAGTTCTCCCGGTTACCCGGTTTCAACGATTCTGATCTGCACATTTGCTGCTGGTCCCGGCAATTCGGGACAATCGGAGCCCGATCTGCCGCCGATGGTTTTTCATGTGCAACACTGCGCGAGGATCGCGTGGAATCAGACTCAGGGAGGACCAGGGTGAAAGTAACATCTTCGATAGCGGTTTCGCTGCTTACGTGCACGCTCTACAGCTGTGCGGCTGGTCCCGCTGCCTACCTGTCCCGGAAAAGTGAAACTCCCGCGACTGAGAAACAGGAAGCTGCTTACACGCTTTCCCTGGAAGATGAGCCCGCTTCTGCAGCGGACGATCTACCGGAAGCGGACACGAAACTGGTGGCGCATGAAGAGCCGGTCGAGCTGGCGCTGTCGGAGTTCGAAGCCCCCCTGCCCCCCAGTCCCGATGGTACAACCACGCAAGATAACTACGCTTCCCTCTCTCTGGCAGACCTGGAATCGCTGGCCCAGGCAAACAACCCGACGTTGATTCAAGCCGATGCCCAGGTCGAAGCAGCACGCGGCGCCGCTTACCAGGCAGGTCTGCGACTGAATCCGGTGATGGGATACAAGAGCGACCAGATCGGCATTGAAGGAACCGCCGGGGAATTACAGGGTGGTTTTGTCTCCCAGGAATTTGTCACCGGAGGCAAACTGCAGTTGAGTCGTGCCAAGTGGACACAGCAGATGCGGATCGCGGAAACGAACCTGCAGGCGCAGTGCACGCGGGTGCTCAATGATGTGCAGACGCATTACTACCGCACCCTGGCGGCTCAGCAGTTACTGGCGGTTCAGGACAAGCTGCTGGCGAATGCGGAAGACAATCTGCAGACCCACCAGGAGATGTTCAACCTGGGACAGACGAACCAGGCGGGACTGTTACAGGCCGAAGTGGATCTGCACCGGGCCCGTCTCAATAAACAGACGGCTGAGAATGACCTGGAACAAGAGTGGCGTGCACTGGTAGCGATGGTAGGTACGCCGGAACTGGAATGCACGACCCTCGTCGGTTCGCTGGAACCTCAAAACGAACCGCTGGACTGGAATACGATGCTGAACCAGCTGCTGGAGTGCAGCCCGGAAATCGTCGCCGCCTGGGAACGCGTGCAGCATGACGAAATCACAGTGGAACGGGAAAAAGTCCAGCCGATTCCGAACGTGCTCGTGAGTGTCGACTTCGGCCATAACTACGAAACGAATAACTCGGTCGCGGGTGTGTCAGTCGGCCTGCCGATTCCGATCTTTGACCGCAACCAGGGGACCGTGGACCAGGCGCAGGCAGACCTGAATCAGTCGCGTGCCAACGTGAAACGACTGGAACTGTCGCTGATGAGCAGGCTTTCCAATACCTACCGAGACTACCGGACATCCCGCCAGCATGTAGAGACATATCGAGACAAGATGCTGCCCAAAGCGAAGCAGGCTTATGAAGTCATGCACGACAGCTATTACAAGCGCCGGGCCGCCTGGATGGATGTGCTGATGGCACAGAAGATGTATTTGAACCTGCAGCAGGATTACATCCGCAGCCAGTTACAGAACCAGGAAACGGAAGTGGCGATTCGCGGGATGCTGCTGACGGGGGGGCTGACTATTCCGCCGGCGCCGATGGGCAGCGGGCATATCGATGCGGTTCCCAAACCCCGGTAAGGCTACGAACGATTTAACAGGGTCTTTTGCCTGATGAAAGAGGAACGATGACAACTCCCCATGATCGCAGAAATTTTCTGGCGCAAGGAGCAGCTGCGACAGCCGGTCTGTTCGCAGCCCATTCTGTCCTGGGCCAGCAGAACGACTCTTTCTCCACAACCGAGCAGCAGAACCCGGATCGCAACAACGACGGTTACCCCCGGCTGCATCCGGGTCTGGGTGGTCCCATCGGCAGTGCGACCGATCGGGGCAAGCTGGTACCCGGGCTGGGAAAGCCGGGAGAACCGCCAGTGGGTATCATCGCCCCGGACCTGAAAACGACGAGCGGAAAGATCGTCAACGGCGCCCGGGAATTTCATCTGCATGCGATGCCGGTCCGCCGCGAAGTGCTGCCGGGCATCTGGATGGACGCTTACGGTTATAACGGGGAGTTCCCGGGGCCGGTGCTGGAGATGTACCAGGGAGAGCGGGTGCGGATTATCTTCAAGAATGATCTGCCCGAAGCGACAACCCTGCACTCGCACGGCATGGAACTGCCCGTCTACATGGACGGCATTCCGGCGGTGACGCAGAACCTGATCAAGCCGGGGGAGACGTTCGTCTATGAATACGACGTGCACCAGGAGGGAAGTTACTTTCTACATCCGCATGTCGCGATGCAGGAAGCGATCGGGATGGTGGTGCCCTTCATCATTCACCCCAAAAAGGCTTATGACCCGGTTGTGGATCGGGACTTCATGCTGATGACACAGCAGTTTTCCATGATGCCGAATGCCAGTATCACGAACACGACTTCGATGGACTGGAACTTCCTGACGATCAATGGGCGCTGTGGTCCCTATACGACGCCGCTGGTCTGCAAACTGGGAGAACGGGTGCGGATCCGCTTCCTGAATTTCAGCACGCTGCACCAGCACCCGATGCATTTGCATGGGCACACGTTCTGGGTGACTGCGACAGAAGGGGGCCGCATTCCCGAGTCAGCGTGGATTCCGGGCAACACGGTGATTGTCGGTGTGGCGCAGGCGCGTGAGGTCGAACTGATCGCCAACAATCCGGGAGACTGGGTGCTGCACTGCCATATGTTTCACCACATGATGAATCACATGGTGACGCAGGTCGGTCCGATCGTGCGGGAGAAAATGGAACACGCGAAAAAAATCGTTCCCGGGTTTCCGCAGATGATGTCCAGCGCACCACTGACACCGGAAGACATTCACAAACTGACCAGCCGACGCGAGACGCAGGGGATGCGGGAAGGCTGGTATCACGGCGTGCATGGTCTGTTCACGGTGATGCGGGTGCTGCCTCCGGAGCTGTACGACAAAGTGATGAATACCGATGAACCGATCCCGCCGTATTCGAGTTCGCCAAAAGGGCCTCCGCCGGGCAGCCAGACGCTTTAATCGGCGATGATGGCCCGTCGATCGACGACTTTGATTTTTCCTGCGGCATACAGGCGCAGCATTTCGGGGTAGAGTTCGCATTCGGCCTGAAAGACACGGGCGGCGACATCGTCGGGGGAGTCGGTCCCTTTGACGGGAACCGCGATCTGCCCGATGATCGGGCCGTGATCGTATTCATTATCGGCAAAGTGCACGGTACAGCCGCTGACCTTGACGCCTCGTGCCACGACCGCCTCGTGAACCTTGTGGCCGTAATAGCCGTGTCCGCAGAACGACGGAATCAGTGCGGGATGAATATTCATCACGCGGTGCAGAAAATCGTCGGGGATATGGATTAACGAAAGAAATCCGGCGAGGGTGACCAGATCGACTTCACAGGCCCGGCAGCGATCAAAGATCGCGGCACTGAATGCTTCGATGTTCTCGTAATCGCGGCGTGAGATGACTTCACAGTTCAGGCCGGCCGCTTCCGCTTTCGCGATGCCGCCACAATCGGGACGACTGGCGATGACCAGGGGAACCTCGATCTCCAGCTGACCGGCGGCTTTCTTTTCCAGGAAATTCGTGAGTGTGGTTCCGCCGCCGGAAATCAGGACGGCCAGTTTTAAGGGACGATTCAGCACAGGTGAGGTCATCAAATCCGCATTCATACAGTTGAAATGGTTTCTGTTTCAGTATTGTAGTTCAGGACTGTGGAGATTCGGGTTTGGACGACTCCGATTCCGCATCGGTCGAAGCGGAGTTTCCTTTCGCCGACGGTTCCTGTCCGGGAGCAGTTTGTGTTTTTTCGGTGGGAGACTGCAGCTGGTCGAAGCTGACTTCTCCCTCACTTGTCTGCAGGCGTTTCTCCCGGAATTCTTTATCTCGTTGACTGTTGCGCCACAACATGAAGCCAACGCCTGCCATCAACAGCACAAACGTGGCACCCAGGATCTGCACAAACAGTTGCCCCCCCGTTTCATCGACTTTGGGGGGCGTCCATTCGAGCCGCTGCGCGAGGACCAGTGGTGCGACCCGCTGTGTATCCTGAGCACTATACAGGTACATTTTGAAAACGTAACCGGTCACGGTCACGTGGTCAATGACATCGGTCCCTTTGGGGAGCCCGTCTTTCAGAGCGGGGGGAACATCGGTGCAAATCACCACAACGGGATTCTGTTGTGAATCGTCGGTAAACAGCCAGGCTTCGTAGAGCGTTTTAATGCCGTACTTGTTGTCTTCGTCAGCGGGATAGTGCACCAGCTTGCGGACCCGACCGGTCAAAGTCACCAGGCGCCCTTTCCAGCGATTCATGTTTTTGAAAATATCGGGAAAGAGGGGCAGCTTGAGTTCCGGATGTTCGCGAAACGTTTTCAGTTCGGATCGGCGGTTCTGCAGATTGAATTCCGCCCCCTGTTTCTGATCTTTGAGCGTGGTCTCACGGAGGTGATTGAGGACGTAGTAGTAGAGCACTTTTTCATCGTCGAGCACGCCGCCCAGGGCTTTATCCTGCACTTCGTTGAACAGCGACGGTTTGAGCTGTTCGGAAAACGGTTTGAAAGGATCTTCGCCGGTCGCATCCTCTGCCTGGAGCGTCAGTGGAGCAAGCAGACTGACCAGTCCGACGAGCGTCCGGAATCGGAGAGAAGACGGCATATTTTGCTCCCAGGGTTTCACTTCATTAAGTTGTTTAATATAACAGTATTATGGCAATTGCCTCTGAACCCTATTTTGTCGACCCGTGGTCAATTTGTCGAGCTTAAATTATTTCGCCGCCGAGTCAGACTGCGTGGCGTAATCCCTTATTTGATAAGAGTTTTTGTCATTTAATGCTTCAGAGAGAGCATTGACACAAAACAGAGGATCTCTATAATTCCCTAGAATTTGAATGAGCGCAACTGGAGTTTTCTACTGTGATTCTTGAGGGTGTGTCCGATCCTTGAGCGTACCAGTGATGTCATTGCAGGGTAGTCTCTTGTCAGACCTGGAATGACTCAACGTTGTCTGAAATGGCCCGCGCGCCTGTGGGCGTGCTCGGCTGGCACCGATTACCTGTCTATTCAGGATTGAGGGACTGACAGTCAACTTAATATTCATTGCTTTTTTAAAGTACCAACCGAATCCAAATAGTAACGGAGACAACCAGTAATGGCGGAAAACGTATTGGAATTTACTGATGCCAACTTCCAGTCTGAAGTTTTGGAAGCATCTGAACCTGTATTAGTCGACTTCTGGGCCCCCTGGTGTGGCCCCTGCAAGATGATGATGCCAACCATCGAAGAGATTGCCAGCGACTATTCAGGCCGCGTGCGGGTTGGAAAGTTGAATACGGATGAAAATCCGGGCATTGCTTCCGCAAGCAGTATCAGCGCCATTCCAACCGTAAAGCTTTATAAAGGTGGTCAAGTGGTCGAAACGTTTGTGGGTGTGACTCCCAAAGAACGTTTTGCTGCTTCACTCGACAGCCAGCTGTAACCACAATTCATTGTGTGGTTTGAAATTTCATGTGGGCAGAGAGGTGGAGGACATCCTTCCTTTCTGCCCTTTTTGTCATTGAACCGACGTGCCTGCCTGTCACTACAGACTGTCTTGTGGAAAGGGATTTCACAGCAGTGATGTAAAGCAGGAGCCTCAGTCAGACGCTTCTCAGGGAAAGGAATCCCGGCATGAGCGAAGAAACCAGCCCGGATCAGAAATCTCAGACTCCCCCTTCCTTTGCAGGTTTTAAACCTCCCGCGTCCGAGCCTGAGGAATCACATCCCCTGCCCGGTCCTGAGGGAATCCAGCGACGTGTGGATACTCCGCCCAGCCAGTCCCCCTCTGTTCCAGGGACAGACTCCAGTTTCAGTGCCGAGAAACAGGCTGCGCTGGAAGCGAGTCTGGCACATGCAGCCGGCGCGGGTGAAACCCAGAGCGACGGTGCAAATGAATCAGGGACTTCTCTGACGGGTGCCGAGTTGTTAACCCAGGCGGGTGAGATCGCGAATTATCTGAAAACGCAGTTCGCGGAAATCAGTCGACGGGAACAGACCCTCAACAGTCAGCTGAGTGAAATCGATAATGAACGCCGCAAGATCCGGATGTGGGTTTCGCAGATCGAAGAACAATACGACCAACGGGAAGCCGGCATCCGCGATAAAGAGACCGAACTGATCCGCAAAGCGGTAGAATGCGAGAAGCTGGCAAAAACGGTCCAGCGCGAGCAGGAAAAAGTATTCGAAGCCCAGGATCGGCTCGAACAGGAACGCGGTGAAATGCGCGACCTGATTCTGACCGAATTTGCAGAACAGCGGGAATCACTGGAACGCCAGCGACTGGATCTGATCAACGAGCGGAAGCGGATTCGCGAAGAGGTTCTGGAAACACTGACCGAACAGCGGCGTGAGCTGGAACACGATCAGGAGGAATGGCGGGGCGTCCGTCAGACGGAACTGAATCATCTGAAACGGGAGCGGGAGCTGCAGGAAGAAACGATCCGCAAAGTCGAAGCGGAGCTGGAATCCCGTAAGGAAAAATTCGAACTGGAACTGAAAACCCGCCAGGCCGACTGGGAATCGAAGCGGCGTGCCGAGGAAGAGGCGCTGCAGACACGCGAACGGGATTTCGTGATCCGCTCGGAAGAAATCGAACACCAGCTGACCATTCAACGCGAGGACCTGGAGCGCGAGTACCGATCGCGGGAGGATCAGTTCGAGCAGAAACGGACGCTGATCGAGAACCGGATTAAATTTCAGGAGAACCACCTGCTGCGGCTGCGGAAACAGGTCGAACAGGAACAGCATGACTTCCAGCGGCAGCAACAGATCCAGCAGCAGCAACACGAACAGAACGAACGCATTCACCTGCTCCGCATGAAACAGCTGGACCGCTTCCGCGACCTGCTGCAGCAGCGCGAACAGTCGCTGAGCAAGGAACGCTACCTGCACATGGAACTGCGGCGTTCTGTCGAGCGGTTTGAGCAGAATCAGAAACAGCGGATGACGGACGAATACGAAGCCTGGCGCAAGGAGCGCGAGGCGCAGAAGGCGGAATTACGCCGCCAACACGACATGCTGGCGTTGCATGCAGAGAACCTGGAGCGCCGCCGCGAGCGACTGGATACCCTGCGGGCGGAAGTGGAAGAGACACACCGGGGCACCCTGGAAATGCGACTGGCGCTGGAAGAAGGTTGGGCACAGCTGACCCAGGCCGAGGGTGAGGAAGCGGCCCGCCTGCGACTGGAGAAAGCCCGCGACGCACTGGCTTCCCATTACCGGCAACTGCGCGAATCGCTGTCCGTGGAGCGGCAGGAACTGGACCATTCGCAGGAACTGTTCCATCGGCACCGTGACGAATTCCGCCAGGAGCGCCAGGCCCTGTCGGAGTGGATCGCGGAACGGGACGAGCAACTTCGTCTGCGGAGTGAGCAGTTGCGTTTTGAAGCTGAGCAACTGGCCGCGCGCGATTCATCCTGGGGACAGAAACGGGAACTGTGGTTGCAGGAAAAAGTTCAGGCCGAATATATCATTCGCGAACTGTTGCAGCAGTTGACAGACCTGACGGGGATTGAAGGAGACATGCCTGAGCCGCCGCTGCAGGAAGTTGAAGCAGCGGATGTTTCGCAGGAGGCAGAAGCGGTAGAATCGCCGGAGAATTCGGACTCGGAAACGAAGCTGGACCTGTACGATCAGGGTTAGTGTCTTGTCAGAGTCGGGGAATTTGCCTTATGTGGAGGTAGTTGATCAATCACTGTTGGCAAGCCAACAGTGGCCCCCGGCTGTTTGATCTTGATTACTGGTCGATACACGATTGGGGAGAGATCACCGGGTTCCCCTGGCATGTATGCAACACTGTCAGTTTCCTGCTCGCTACGCTCGGCCCGAATTGCATTCGGGCTTACCCGGTCTGAGGGAAAATTGACTTGGATGGAGTTGATTATCCGAGCACTGTTGGCAAGCCAACTGTGCCACCCTCAATGGAAACATATGATTTAGAAGCAGAGCTGGCCCTGCGCAATCAGGGCTAGAAACTCAAACGCTTAACTCAGGTCTTTCCAGGCGTCCCAGCAGAGGAACAGTACCAGGGCGGCCGAGACCAGGAACATGATGTCCATCATCATGCTGCCCCGGAAGGGGACACCAATGGCGATATCAGCCAGAGCGAGGGCGGCCACAATTCCGGAAGCGGCCATCGAGCCCATAATCATTTTTTTGGGTGCATCCGACATTAAGATCCTCGTCTCTCTCTACCTCTGCAAAAGCTGTCTGCTTGATGGATGTCGTGTACTCATTTTTTTGAAATAACCCACAGTGAGCACTGTCTTTCCAAGTATAGCCTAACAACTGGTGGAAATTCCAGTCGATTCTGGGAACTCGTTCGACGAAAGGATCATCCGTGTCCTGGTGCACTCAGCGAGGCCTGAAAAACCGTTACAACAGTGCCAGCCGGCACCGTATTGGAGCGGTTCAGCCCAGTGAGCAAAGCTCGATGATATGGCCGTCCGGGTCGTTGACGAAGGTCTGGATCGCCCCATCCGGTCGGGATTTGGGGGGTGAAACGATGGGAATCCCCTGCTGCAGCGCCTGTTCATAGGCCTGTTTTGAATCTTTGACCTGAAAGGCGAAATGATGTGTGCGGGTGTTCGGTTCCACGTCGGCCTGACCGGCTGCCCCAGATTGATCGTGCTCGAGAATCAGGTGAATCTGCTGGTCGCCGATCTGGTACCAGTGCCCTTCAAAGGAAAATGCGGGCCGGGGCACATGGTCCATGCCCAGGAAATCGACGTAGAACTTCCGGGAGGCTTCCAGATCTTTGACCACGAGCGTGATATGATCAAAAGCCTGAACCTGCAGACTTTGCGTGGGGGCAGAATCGGTCATGGATTGTTCTTTCTTCTCAAAGGATGCTGATCAGGAGGCGGATGAGGCCAGGATCGGTTCCCCGACACTCCAGGCAGCACCATCGCGGACGATGTGCCGATAGAGGGTATCGCGTTCCACGGGAATCCGGCCCGCTTCCTTGATCAGTCGATGCAGCTGCTCGACGGTCAGGCCTTCCGGCGTTTTGGCACCGGCATCGTGGTAGATCAATTCGTGAACCACCGTCCCGTCGAGGTCGTCGGCTCCGAAACTGAGGGCGGTCTGTGCGGTCTTTTCGCCCAGCATGATCCAGTAGGCTTTGATGTGATCAAAGTTGTCGAGCATGATCCGCGACAAGGCGATCATCTTGAGGTCGGTCAAACCGGACGCTTTGGGAATTTCCGACATCCCGGTATTTTCGGGATGAAAGGCCAGCGGGATGAATGTCTGGAAGCCGCCGGTTTCATCCTGCAGTTCGCGCAGGCGACAGAGATGGTCGACGCGGTGCTTTGCCTGTTCGTAGTGACCATAGAGAATGGTGGCATTGCTCCGCAGTCCCAGGTTGTGTGCTTCGCGGTGAATGTCGATCCAGCTCTGGGCGTCGGCTTTGTGCTCGCAGATCTGTTCACGGACTTCAGGATGAAAGATCTCCGCTCCCCCGCCCGGCATGCTGGAGAGTCCGGCTTCCATCATCTGTTCGAGGACCCAGCGGGTCGGCTTTTTGGTCATGAAGCTGAACCAGTTGATCTCCACGGGGGTCCAGGCTTTGATGTGCAGTTCGGGGTATTCGTCGTGGATGGTCCGTACGACATCCAGGTACCAGTCGAACTTTTTCTGGTGATGCAGTCCGCCCACGACGTGAATTTCCGTGGCACCGGTGGCACGAGCTTCCTGAACGCGTTCGCGAATCATCTCTTCGGTGAAGGTGTAACCGCGGTCCGATTTGAGGTCGGCCCGGAATGCACAGAATTTGCAGCGGTAGACACAGACGTTGGTCGGATTCAGATGGATGTTGGTGTTGTAGAACGCGAAGTTCCCATTTTTCCGTTCGCGGACCTGATTCGCCAGGCCTCCCAGCGTCAGGATATCGACCTTTTCGTCGAGAAAAACGCCTTCATCGAAGCTGATCCGTTCGCCGGCTTCGACTTTGCGGGTGATGGTTTCCAGCTGTTCCTGTTCGTTTTGATTCAGATTCATCAGACTGTCTGTTGATTCGTTTCGCGTTTGAAGTTTGGGTTGGATTCAGACCCGCCGCCTGAGCAGCGGGACCTCTGTTTATTATGACGGTTCAGGGCCGCTTATGCGAGCCAGACATCGATCAATCCCACAAAGAACAAACCAATACTGATCACTGCATTGACGTGAAAAAAGGCCAGATTCACGCGTCCCAGGTCCTCGGGATTGACCAGCAGGTGCTCATACAACAGCAGTCCGGCGACGGCGAAAACCGCAATCAGAAAAGGGATTCCCAGGGCAGCGACGTACCAGAGGCTGAACAGGCAGACGACGGTCATAAAATGGCTGAACATGGCAAAGCGGAGCGCTTTTTTGATGCCCCAGCGGGAGGGGATACTGGAGAGCCGCTTGTCCTGATCGAAATGGACATCCTGACACGCGTAGATAATATCGAAACCGCCGACCCAGAAGAAAACGACCGCACCGAGCAGAACCGGTTCCAGCGAAAGCGAGCCCCGAATGGCGATCCAGGCCGCCAGGGGAGAGAGCATTAACGCCGTCGAGAGCCAGTAGTGACACCAGATGGTAAACCGTTTGGCGTAGGAATATCCGAGCAGAAAGAGCAGGACCGGCACCGACAGGTAGAGGGGCCAGCGATTTGGCAGAAACAGGAGTGTGGAGGCGATAAACGCCAGCGAAGTCAGGATGGTAAAGATGGTCACCGCGCGGACACTGATCAGTCCGGCAGGGAGATGCCGCCCCTCGGTGCGAGGATTTTGCGCATCGATGTCACGGTCCACCAGGCGATTGAAGGCCATTGCGGCTGAGCGGGCAAACAGCATACAGAGCAGAATCCCCACCAGTTCCTGCCAGCGAACGGTGCGTCCCCGCCAGGCCAGTACAGCAGAGAGCAGCGCGAACGGCAGGGCAAAGATGGTATGGCTGAAGCGAATCAGTTCGAGCATCAGGCGCAGTCGGGCCAGCATGGATTTCATCTCGTCAGAGGAGGGATTGAGCGGTCGGGGTTCATTCACGATACGATCGCTGGCCTCATCTTAGCTGATCAGCGCGAGGCACCCAAGTCAGTGAGCCGGGAAACTCGGGCGACAGAGCAGGAATGGGCCTCTGTTCGACTTAGCGGGTGGGAAAAGTGTTCAGCGAGGCGACGTAATTCACGAACCGATCCTCGACGCCGGGAATATCGCGGGGCAGTCGGGCACTGAGGGCTTCGGGATCATCGTTGGTCCTGAGGTCCGCGAGATAGGCGAGGAGCGCGTCCCGGGCTTCCGGCGTACTGTTGAGCATGAAATGCGTCCAGGCCCAGGCTTCCTGATAATCGACACGTTGCATCTGGGAGACTTTTTCCAGCTGCTCCAGGCGTTTCATATCAGGCTTCCAGCCGTTGTTGAGCGCGGCGGTGAGGCGGGAGGCGTGATCCCGGTTGATCTGACCGGGGGTATTGCCGGCGACCTCGAAGTATTCCGCAAGCCCTTCATCGAGCCAGAGCGGAACCGTCTTCAGACTCGCGTGCAACAGTCCATGCGTAAATTCGTGCCGCAGGTCTTCCTGAATCCGATCGCCCCAGAAGGTGTAGACGGCCAGCTCTTTGGGCGTGCCGACAAAGTAGGCGCGTCGCGGAGGCAGACCCGGATAGGTCAGATCGAGATAATTCCGATACTCTTCCTGGTTGGAAAAGAGATAGACGGTGACCTGCTCACTGTTGAGGGGAATATTCAGGGTCGCGGCAACGTCTTCGCGAAGCTTGATCAGATCCTGAAACAGGGGGTGTTCCTGCCCCAGTTTGAAATCGCTGAGGACAATCAGCTGCTCGGCGCTGACACTGTGCTGCGCGGGCAGATGGACGGCCTGTTTTTTTGCTACCGTCCGGCACCCTTGAGCCGAGAACAGACACAGCACCAGACAGACATTCAAAGCGATCGCTTTGAATGCGGGCCACGACATCATGTCTGGAGCCTGATCCGGGCTGACGGAGAATTCTGTTTTCACGGTGAGCAGTTGGGTCTCAGTTTGCAGGGATGGTATCTAACAGTAGAACAAAGTTATAAACGCTGTTGGGACGTTTCCGGGTTGGCGGCGGACCGTTTTTTACTTGAACTGGGAAACAGCCCGTCGAAAAATCCATTCGAGGCGGACTGAATGATGAGATTGCCTTTTCCATTATCAATCAGAGACTGGGCTAACCGCGGATGGTCTTTCCAGGTCGTTGCCTGCCATTTTCTGATGTCTGCGTAGGTGTCATAGAGTCCGGCTTCTGACTTGGGGATCAGGTGCCAGCCCTCTTTTGACTGTACGATATGAACTTCAAACGCGGCATACATGCCACCCGCTCCGATCATCATGAAAATCAAAGCGGCTACGATTCGGCGCATCTTACTCACTTCCTTGTGTCGTTAATCAGGTTCGCCTGTCAATCAGGGGCGGGATCATCTCAGAAACCGGGAAATGCGGCAAGAGTGAACTTGCGGATTCAGCCGAGAAAACTACACATTAATACAGGTTACGCAGCCGGTTCGCCAAAAAGATCGCCCGGATGGATTTTCCGACCGCAGAGGAAATCGCTAACCTGCATGGCCCGTTTGCCTTGGGGCTGAATCTGGTTGATCTCCAGCAGCCCCTGACCTGTACTGACGACAACGCGTTTTGGATTCGCGAAAACGACCGTTCCGGGAGCAGCCTGCCCCGGATCGATCTCGCAGGACAACGCTTCCGTCTGTTCTGCTGTGAGCGGATCAACATCGAGAATCTGTAAACGCAGGGGATCCTGCCCCGGATGCTGGAGAAAGGAAAAGGGGCTGGGCCAGGGCTGCATGGCTCTGACGTGACAGGCGATCTGCTGAGCCGTCTGACTCCAGTCGATGGAACCGACCTGCTTGTCCAGTGTGGGCGCGAAAGTAGCCTCCTCGTGATTCTGCGGTGTTTCGACGAGGGTACCCGCTTCGATGTCTGTGAGTAACTGCATGGCCAGGGGGGCGGCGAGATCAGCCAGCCGGTCCTGAAGCTGACCGGTGGTCTCTTTGGAGCCAATCTCGGTCTCAACCATGCCGGCGATCGGGCCGGAATCGAGGGTGCGTTCGATACGAAATACGGAGACTCCGGTGCGGGTTTCCCCGGCACGGATCGCATACAGAATCGGGGCAGCCCCCCGGTAGTACGGTAATAGCGAGGCGTGCAGGTTGAAGGCGCCACAGCGGGGGAGATCGAGCAGCTTCTGCGAAAGGATCTGACCATAAGCGGCGACGAGGTAGACGTCTGCCTGCAGCTGCTCGAGTTCTTCCAGTGATTCCGGAGTGTTGATTTTGGGGGGCTGGAAGACGGGAATGTTGTGCTCCAGCGCCAGCTCTTTCATCGGATTCTTGTGGCGATGGTGTCCGCGTCCGGTCCGATCGGGCTGAGTGTAGAGCCCCAGCACCTCGTGTTCTGAATCAAGCAGCGCCTGAAATGCGGGAATCGCAAAAGTGCCGGTTCCCATCATGACAACTTTTAAAGGCACGAGAAATCTCCTCAATGTGAGTTAGAACCGGGTTGCTGACGACGGGCCGAGATCAATTTTCAGCGAAGGCTGCCAGGACGTTTTCACCGGGCAGACACGGCATCAATTGCTGAAGTTCGGCTGGTCAGCCCAGTTCCAGTTCGAGCTGGGCCAGTTGTTTGCGAATTTCCTCATTGGAGGGGAATTCACCCCGCTGCTGCTGATGACGAAACTGCGATTCGAAATCGGCAATCTGGGCTTCCAGTTCCTGTTTCTTAGTTTCGACCATGCGATCCGGAAACAAAACGCCTTCCAGGTGATCGTATTCGTGCTGCACGGCCCGGGCAGCGAGGTCATCGAGGGTGATTTCGAAAAGCTGCCCGTCCAGGTCATACGCTTCGACGGTGATTTCTTCGGAGCGTTTCACATCGCCATACAGTTGCGGCAGGCTCAGACAGCCTTCTTCGCCTTCGGCGGTCCCTTTGCGTTTGGTGATCTCCGGGTTGATGAATACGAATTCTTCCTCTTTTTCGCCGGGGTCGGAAGTCAGGTTGATCACAAACAGGCGATAGGGAAGCGCGACCTGATTCGCTGCCAGACCAATCCCGCGGGCTTCGTACATCAGTTCGAACATGGTTCGTACGATATCGCGCAGCTCGGGAGAGATACTCTTGATCGGTTTGGATTTCCAGCGGAGGGCGGGATGGGGATAATTGACGATTTGCAACGCAGCCATAATTTGATGTACCCGGCGGGGTATGATACACAGTCCAGATTTCTGTCGTTTGAGCGCATCAGTCCCGTTGCCCGTGGTGCGCAGGGAAGGACGCAGAACACATAACTAACTGTATATCAAGGCCGAACGAGAGATACAATCCTTATCCCCGCGAACAATGGCATTGTTCGCGTTTTTTCCAGCGTCTGGTCAGCCATCGGCGCAGACCACGAAAGTATCGTGTCTGTCGACCCGTCTCAGGCCGAGACGACCAGACGCTCCTGCACAGTCGCTCCCGTATGCATCTTAATACATGGGCAGCGGATCAAGAGGAGCAGACGCTGTGGTCGGAACCGATCCCTGGATGACAGGAGCAGCGGCTGTGGACTGATAGGTGTCATAAGTATTGTAGGCTCCCTGTGGTGCATAAGTCGGAGCACCGACGCCACAGTTTCCACTGGAGCAGCCACCACCGCCGAAAGGCATTGCCGGTGCCATGGAGGGACCATAGTTACAGCTGCCGCAGCTGCCATAACGTCCACACTGGCAACCTGTTGTCAGGGCGATCAATGCGATACCAAGCATGGTAATTCCAAAACGTTTCATGAGTTCAATCCTTTTCTTCTACAAAGTTGCGACTGAAAAGTTCAATCGCAGATTATCAGTCTTTGATGTGGAATAGTTCGTCCGATTAAGAGGCGGCCGATGCCGCCGTTTTTTTCCAGCCGATGGGGTACACGCTCGATTTTGAGCCGGCCCAATGAGCCGTAAAACCACCGGGATGACGTTCCTGGTTCATCGCCAGTGCCAATAGTTCGTCTCTGATTTCATTGACTCCCCGCGTGAGCGCGACCGTTGCCGAGTGTTTTCCTTTCCAGATCTGCAGTCCGGGGTGAAAGCCTTCGAACTGACCGGAAATGATCGTTTCCCAGCCGGCGTTCCTGCGGTTGATACTCACGGAGAGTTCGCGACGCAGATTCCACCAGCGGAAAAATGTGGAAAGAGAAGTTACCCAGACCAGCGGAAACTGTTTGCGGTCCAGCTTGATGTTTTGCAGCAGTGTCTGGAATTCGTTGCGCGAATTGATTGAGGTCAGTGAGACCGGCAGTCCCTGACGGTAGCTGCTGATCAGGTCCACGCGTAACTGCCGCGCTGTTTCTGTATTTGACCGGGCCTCCCAGTCTGCCTCTGCATGCAGATGCAGCTGTTCCAGCGGCACGGGCAAGGGGCTCATGACGTTGGAAAACTCGCGGAAGTCCTCACCGGGAATGGCTTCGCCGTAACAAATCACGCCCTGGTAGGGATAAGGATAATCGCTTAAGCGCATCCAGGTGCCGCCTGTCTGCTGTAATTTATCCTTCAGTCGAATCACAAACGCGGCATTAAATTGTTCGATACCAAACGTTGATTTCTGATTCAGTTCGTCCCGGGTCCTGGCCTCTGCTTTCTGACTGGTGAATTCTGCGAGGTCAACCAACGGGATTCGACAGTGAGAGAGCAACTGTAAATCTCGTTCATTGAATGTTTTTTGAGAACCCACCAGCAAGAGGTTCCAGCTGGATGACTGATAGCCTGAGAGTTGGGCCAGGTCATCGTGGAGCTCTGTTACAGGCAGACCCATTTCGCGCAATCCCTTCGCGACAGGAGCAGCTACTCCTGACAGCAGAATCGGGTAATCCGGTAATTGGCGCGAAACAGACATGGTTGGATCGTCTTTTTTAAGAACTAATATAGTGTCGCGTTGTGTTTCAACTTGAGAGTGGGTGAAACACGACTTTGACAATACTGAAGTGAAACAGGAAATCGATTGATGGGAATCAGTGTGGGAGGTGTGTGATCTGCCTGTGAACCAGGCGCAGTGATCACGAATGTGAGGCGGGAAGATATTCACTTTTGAAATCGAGGTCAATACGAAGAAAGCGTCGAAACGGAAAACCTTTAATCTTTTTTCTGATTTTCGATCCTTTTTAAAAAATATTTTGGGTTTCTGTGCTGAAGACTGCTCTGAAAAGGTCGCATCACGATCGCTGCAAAGCCTTACCGAACTGAAAATGGTTCGGCGATTATTGATGCAAGCCGCTCTCCACCCCGCGTAACAGACAAGCGAAATCGGTTGCAAAAATTCTCTCTGAAATTGGGGTTGGTGAAAATCGGGAGTCCCCTCTATAATCCGCCCCTCGCGAATCAAATGGATTGATTTGTGAGACCGGCTTTTGAATTGCCCGTCAAGACGCGACGGAGCCCATCAAACTTTGATGGGACGCGAAATTTAAAAGCAGATTAGATCTAGAGTTTACTGACAGAAATACAACAACGTCTAAGCATGGAGGCGCGGCGTGGAAACAGTTCTGGTTATTGGACTTGATACGGTTGCCGGAGCAAATATTGCAACCTGCTTATCCAGTCGATATCGGGTTGTCGGATTAACTTCAGCTACACCAGTTTCCCTGCAGGGATGCGAAACACATACCTACCAGGAGGATGATATCGAGACAGCGCAACACTGGCTGTCCCTCGTCCGTCCCGACTGGGTCGTCTATTGTGGAGTCGCCGCTCATTCTTCCTGGTCGGTTGAACCTGCGAGATTTTCCACGAAAGATCCCGTGCTGGCAGCGCGTAACTGGGTAAGTGCAGCGGAACTGCATTCAGCCCGCTTTACTCATATTTCTTCCGACGCGATCTTCACCGGCCCCTGGATGTTCCACGAAGAGGACTGCCAGGGATTGTGTGAAAGCCCCGAAGCCGAACTGATCCGGGCGATCGAACGTGAAGTCAGCCTCTGCAATAATACATTGATCATTCGCACCAATGTTTTTGGCTGGACTCCGGCCGCTTATGGTGCAGGTCAGGTCGAGAAACTGGTGCAGTCGTTACAGGATGGTTCCTATGCGGACCTGGACTGCTACCGGCACGGCACTCCGCTGCTGGCCACCGATCTGGCGGCGATTATCGAACATGCCTACCAGGAACGTCTGACGGGCACATTCCATGTCGCGGGTGGCGAACGCATCAGCCCGCTGGAATTCGTACAACGTCTGGCCAAGACCTTTGAACTGACCGTTCCGGTCCTGCCCCGTGCCACCGTGATGAACGAACGGCCGACCAGCTTTGCCATGGGTGAAACCTCACTGCACACCCGTAAAATCCGCCGGGCTCTGAGCATCTCCATGCCAATGCTCGATGATGGCCTGCAGCGGCTGTTCGACCAGCAGAGCAACGGCTACCTGAATCGTCTGAATGACGAACCGGCCCGTTACTACGAACAGGAAATCGCCGCTTGACGCGAACCTGACTGAAAACAAAAAATAAACCCCCTGGTATAAAATCACCAGGGGGTTTTGTTTTTCAGGTTGTGATTCAAGCGAGAATTTTCTGAACCACTTTGGCGGGATTGACGCCAATCAGTTTCTGATCCAGTCCCTGGAAGCGGAAAGAAAGCTGGTGCGGATCGAGCCCCAGCAGATGCAAAATGGTGGCGTGCAGATCGTAAACGGGAACTTCGTCTTCGATCACGTTGAAGCCGAAATCATCGGAGCGACCGATGGTCGTGCCCCCTTTGATCCCGCCTCCGGCCAGCCACATGGTAAAGGCGTTGGGATGGTGGTCGCGTCCGTCACTCCCCCCCTGCACCATGGGCGTGCGACCGAACTCGCCCCCCCAGACCACGAGGGTATCTTCGAGCAGGCCGCGCTGTTTGAGGTCTTTGATCAGCGCTGCAGAGGCCTGATCGGTGGCTTTACAGTTGTTTTTGAGTCCATTGACCAGGCCGCCGTGCTGGTCCCATGATTCATGGAACAGCTGCACGCAGCGAACGCCCCGTTCGACCAGTCTACGGGCGAGCAGACAGTTATTCGCGAAGGAGGTCTTACCCGGTTCTGCCCCGTAGAGTTCCAGAGTGGATTTGGTTTCCTGCGAAAGATCCATCACATCGGGTGCACTGGCCTGCATGCGGTACGCCATCTCAAAGGAATTGATGCGGGTGGCAATCTCGGGATCGCCCACCTGTTCCAGGTGCCGCTGATTGAGTGCTTTGAGCGTATCGAGCGAATCACGCTGCAGTTTGCCGGAAACACCGGGGGGATTTTTGAGGTAGAGCACCGGCTCCTGCCCCCCGCGGAACATGACTCCCTGGTGCGTGGTCGGCAGAAAACCGCTGCCCCAGCAGGAGCTGCCTCCGCTGGGCCCCTTATTGCCGGAACTGAAGACCACGAAGCCGGGCAGGTTCTTCGATTCGCTGCCCAACCCGTAAATGGTCCAGGCGCCCAGGCTCGGTTTGCCGAACAGCTGGGAACCGGTGAGGGCCTGTATCTGGGCGGGGGCGTGATTGAAGGCGTCAGTCTTCATGCTCTTGATGATGGCGATGTCATCGACGACTTCCGCCAGGTGGGGCAGAATTTCGGAGAGCTCCGCGCCGCATTCGCCGTGCCGATTGAATTTAAATTTCGGGCCCAGGAATTTCGAATGCGGATTGATGAAGGCAGCCCGGTAGCCTTTGAGCAGATCTTCGGGAGGCAGCTTGCCATCGAATTTGCTGAGGACCGGCTTGTTGTCATACAGTTCCAGATGGCTGGGGCCGCCCCCCATAAACAGGAAAATAATGTTCTTCGCTTTGGGAGAGTGGTGCGGTTCTCGGGGAGCCAGCGAGTCCTGTGAACCGGTTGCGGACTTCGTCGCTGCGTAGCCGGACTCCTGAAGCAGTTGCGTGGCTGCGATCGCTCCGAGGCCGACGCCGCATTGCTGCAGGAACCAGCGTCGGGCAATCGGATGTGCGGGATGGGATATTTGATTCATGTTTGTCACCTGTCGGTTTCAGGAGCAAGAACAACGGGGTTGCTGTTTATTCTTTGGTGATGGTTTCGTCCATATTGAGCAGAATGCGAGACAGCGCGACCCAGGCAGCCAGCTCGGGAGTGGCAGCCTGGTCTGTCTGTTTCGTCGTGGTCAGCTGTTTGACTTCTTCCGGGTGATCGGCAAAGTAACGACGCTGATTCTGCAGGAATTTTGTGAGTAACTGTTTTTCGTCTGGAGAGGGATGACGCGAGACACAGCGGCGGAACGCGGTATCGATTCGTTGCGCATCGGTGGTGCCCCCGCTGGCTAACGTCGTCTCTGCCAGTCCCGTGGCACATTCCATAAACAGGGTTTCGTTGAGCGTGGTCAGGGCCTGCAGCGGCGTATTGGAGCGGTTGCGTTTCACCGTCGCGATGTCGCCATTGGGGGCATCAAACGCCTGCAGCATGGGATAGGGGACCGAACGGAAGCGGAACGTATAAATGGCCCTGCGGTAGCGATCGTCGTCCTGCTCAATCTTCCAGGTCTTGGGACCGTAACTGGCCGGTTTTTCGAACAGGAAAGCCGGTGCAGGCGGATAGACCGAAGGACCACCGATTTCGGGATTCAGCAGACCGCTGGCCTGCAGCGCGATATCGCGCACAAGTTCCGCATCGACGCGATAACGGGGACCGCGGGCGTAAAGTCGATTGTAGGGATCCTGTGCATAGAGTTCGGGACTGACGCGGGACGACTGCTGATAGGTGCGGGAGGTGACAATCAGCGTGTGCAGTTTTTTCAGGTCCCAGCCTTCATCCATGAACCAGACAGCGAGCCAGTCCAGCAACTTGCGATGCGTGGGAGCGGCTCCCTGGGAACCCAGGTCTTCACTGGTCGCAACGATCCCCTGACCGAAGTACGCCTGCCAGACGCGGTTGACAATCGCACGGGCCGTTGTCGGAGACTGTCGATCGACGAGCCAGCGGGCAAAGGTCAGGCGGTTCACTTCGGTTCCCTGGGGCAACGTATTGAGAAAATCGGGAACCCCCGGTTCGACCTGCTGTTTCTGTTTGAGGAAATCCCCCCGTTCGAGCAGATGGGTCTCGCGCGGCGCCGGTCGTTCTTTGTAGACCAGCTGTGTGGTGCCTTGGGGATGCTGTTGCCAGAGTGCGGCGATCTGGTCGTTCTGGGGCTTCCACTGTGGGACGAGCGTGCGCCAATAACTGAAAATTTCCCCCTGTTCTGCGGCTGTTCTTCGGGTTGCGGGGATCTTCAACAGTTCCCGGATCTGGTCCGGCACCGGGTCCGCTGCCGCATTATCCGCGGTTGTATACGAGATCCGGAAACGACCCAGGTTCATCGTCTGGTTGTCATCACTGTTCCAGCCCCCGTGCATCTGGACCAGGCTGATCTTCAGCTTTGTACCCTGCGGATAACCGAAGGGTTTCTCAGCGTTAAAGACGGCTTCGTGGGGCAGGTTCATCCGCCCCGGTCCTTCCTCAATGCCCCAGGCAGTTGTGTTGTCACCATCGATGGCGTAGTCCACGGGGCCAATAAAGCCCCGCTTGTCCTGCTTATCAGAATATTTCGTACCCAGCTGCTGGCGTTCGTTGGCAAAGTCGGCTGAAGCGTTTACGAACTTAATGTTTGATTTCTGTTTCGGATCCTGGGCATTTTCGATGCTCAGCCGGATGTCCGTCAGCGCACATAAACCTTCGACGGATCTGCCGGGACCGCCTGCGGGCAGGTTGGGATGGTTCAACAGCTCCAGGCGAATCGCCTTGATCTTGGAGGCATCGACGGTTGCTTCAAAATTCGAGGTGAAACGCGACGGTGCATACCCCTGCGCCAGTTGGGAATGATCGGGCTGCTCAAAGTAACGCTGTGAATTGCTGTCGATATTCGTCAGCTGCATGACTTTCCATTCAGGCTGATGCTGTTTCACGCGTTGTTCCCAGGCCGCCATTTCCGCTGCCCAGTCGGGCCGGTCCGCCTTGAGTGCCTCTTCGATTCGTCTGATCTTCTGAAAGAGCGCGGTGAGCTGCTGCTGTTCTTCATCGGTGTAGCCGCGGATGCTCGCTTCATACGAGTTATTGATGCAGGCAAAGATCTGGTAATAGTTCTCCTGTGTCAGGGGATCATATTTGTGCGTGTGACACTGTCCGCACTGCAGCGTCAGCCCCAGCACACTTTTGCCAATGGTATCCATGCGGTCGAACATGGCTGCCATCCGAAACTCTTCAGGGTCAATCCCCCCCTCTTCGTTGAGCATGGAGTTCCGCATGAAACCGGTCGCAACCTGTTGATCCTGTGTCGCGTGGGGCAGCAGATCACCGGCGATCTGTTCCACAATGAACTGATCGTAGGGTTTGTTTTCATTGAAGGCATCGATCACCCAGTCGCGATAGAGCCAGACTTTGCGGGGGGCGTCTTTTTCGTAGCCGTTCGAGTCGGCATAGCGGGCGGCATCAAGCCAGAGCCGTCCCCAGCGCTCGCCGTAATGGGGTGAAGCGAGCAGACGCGCCACCTGTTTCTGCCAGGCTTCAGGACTCGGATCGTTCACAAACTGATCGACCTCTTCAATCGTAGGAGGCAGACCGATCAGGTCGAGACTCAAACGACGCAGGCGTGTTGTGCGGTCCGCGGGTTCCGAAAAAGTCAGCTGTTGCTGTTCCAGTTTTTCGAGGACGAACGCATCGATCGGATTTTGCACCAGCGACTGTTGTCTGACCTGGGGAACCGCTGGTTTCACAGGTGTCTGAAAGGCCCAGTGCGAAGCCCAGGGGGCACCGGCTGCGATCCACTGACGGATTTTTTCAATGTCGGCTTTCGACAGTTTCTTGCCGGAATCGACGGGGGGCATTCGCAGGCTTTCATCGTCGGTCGTCAGGCGCTGATAGATCAGACTCTGCTCCGGTTTTCCCGGCACGATCAGCGCCTGTTCGCTCGACTTCCCGAACAGACCTTCTTTCAGATCCAGGCGCAGTTCGGCCTCACGATGTTCGTCATCCGGACCGTGACAGGCGAAGCAGGCATCGGAAAGTAAGGGACGAATATCGGAAGCGAAATCAAGTTCTGTGGCAGTCGCAGCATCAGTCCCTGCATGGAGCGCATTCGACAGACAGACCATCAGAGCCAGAGTTGACAACAAGCAAAGCGAGCACGTTCGCATGACCATAATCCTGCTTTCGGTCGATGATTGTGAGCCGAGAATCGCAGCCGTCAGCATTCAACGAGGGAGGCGGTGCTTCACAATCAGGACAGACCTGGTCACAAAAACTGCCCACCGGCGTTTTTTTGTTAACGGGAAGGATTCTCGCATCTCAAAACAGACACGAGTGAATACCGGTCCGCCACTTTACCCAAAGTGGGGTAGCCCAATGTTTAACCTAAAACCATTTGAGCAGGTGACTTAAGAGCCAGGCCTGGAGGGTGGATTGCCTGACGGTTCTGAAATAATTATACGGAGGCAGACAGGGAGAATTCAAGTTTTGCCTCAAAATGTCAGCCAGAAACGGATCACTTTTTATGAAGATCCCCTTCAAATCCTCGCCGCAGATTTAACAAACCTTAACACTAGTGCCGTTTTGTCTCATTCTGATACACATTATTCATCTCCTCTTAACAGACCGAAAGGAAAGATCTTCACACTAACTCGATACCGTACTGCCATCTGAAATTTGCTGCCGGCAACGCAAAGTTCAGATCGAGAGTTGAATTCAACACAAGGAACTTGAGTTCAAGAGGGCAGTTCATATTCGATCATCAATTGCCAAACTGATGGGGGGGATGACCTGTTTCTTAAAAAAGTAAAAGTAAATCGTAAAAGCCTTCATTCGTTCGCGCAACTGTCAAATTTTTTGAAACTAACAGGAAATGAAATGAAAAAATCACGTGCTCGTAATCTGAAACGTTCAGGTTTTACCCTGATCGAACTTCTGGTGGTGATCTCGATCATCGCCCTGCTGGCTGCCCTGCTGATTCCGGCAGTCTTTGCTGCCCGCGAATCTGCACGCTCTTCACAGTGTAAGAGCAACCTACGTCAATTTGGTCTTTCGATGCATGCCTTCGCATCTACCGATCCCAGTGGTCGCTACTGCACCGGTGCTTACGACTTCCGTCGTGACGGATGTCCTGACACCTGGGGCTGGGTTGCTGACATGGTCAACAGTGGTGCTGGTCTTCCTCAGAAGATGCTGTGCCCCTCATCCACTCTGCTGGGTGCTGAAAAGCTGAATGACATGATTGGTGCCATTAACACCAGTAACAAAGACAACGCTCCTCCGGCACGTCTGCTGGATGGTATCTGTGCTAACTGGACCTCCGGTACCGCTGGTACACCAGCCCGCCTGTCTCAGGTCGCCAAACTGCTGGAAGACGGTTATGGTACTAACTACGCCGCCAGCTGGTTCCTGGTTCGTTCCGGTGCCAAACAGGTTGGCGGTGTGACTTCTTCCGGCCTGAAAGGTTTCGGCGGAAGTCTGGGACCATTGACCATCCGTCGCCTGGACTCATCTCGCGTTGCATCTTCTGCAGTTGCCTTCCTGGGTTGTGGAGCTCCTGGTGACGTTGGTGAAGCTGTACTGTCTGACTCGATCCCCGGCTTCATCGATGCTGGTGAACGTCTGGCTGAGTCCTTCAACGATGGTCCTGGTCAGTGGGATACAACCGCTGGCGCCATCACCCTGATGCCAGCCGGTACCAATGTTGTCAGCGCCATTCCTTCGGTTCTGCCCGACCCCAACCGGACTGGAACTCCAGGTCCAGATGGTATTCTGTGGCTGCAGGACTCTCGTGACTGGTACGCATGGCATGGCCGTGGTCGTAACAAGATCTGCAACATCCTGATGGCTGATGGTAGCGTCAAAGCATTCGTCGACCTGAATGGTGACGGCTTCCTGAACCCCGGTTTCCCTGCTTCAGGTACCGGTTCAGGATACACCGATGCTACTGTTGAACTGCGTCCTTCTGAGTGCTTCTCTGGTCCCTGGCTGGACGCTCAGCTGACCAAAGGTAACTTCGAATAAGCTTCGAAGCGACTACAAATGAGAGACGTTCTGAGTGGCCGGTCCCAGACCGGTCACTCTTTTTTTATGGCCGGACCGCAAGGTAGTGTTTCTTAATTCGGATGGTCTATACCAAAGTCGTTTCAACCGGGGCTAACGCCCTGCGGCTAATTGGTCTTTCCTGCAGTCATAGTACCTGAAAGCAAAGGCAACCACAGGGCGACGACCACGGTTCAGGCGATGATCTCATCGATCACGTGGCCGTAAACATCGGTCAGCCGGCGGTCGATGCCGTTATGCCGGAAGGTCAGCTTTTCATGATCGATGCCCAGCAGATGCAGGATCGTGGCATGCACGTCGTAGCACATCGTGGGGTTGGCGGGGTCGGCGGGTTTGAAGGACCACTGATCTGATTCCCCGTATGTCGTGCCCCCTTTGATACCGCCTCCCGCGAGCCAGTTGGTAAAGACGAAGGGATTGTGGTCGCGGCCTTTGCTCCCCTGGCTGCAGGGCATTCTGCCGAACTCGGTAGTCCAGAGAATAATCGTATCATCCAGCATGCCCCGCTGTTTCAGATCCTGAATCAGGGCCGCCGCGCCGATCGACATGCCCCGCCCTAAAGGCCAGTGATCGCGTTTGATGTCTTCATGCGAATCCCAGTTCCGCCGGGGGAAACCGTTGTCCGCTCCCGACCAGATCTGCACGAACCGCACGCCCTGCTCCAGCAGACGCCGGGCGACCAGACAGTTGCGCCCGAAGTAGGCGATTTCGGCTGCTTCGCTGATTCCTTCCTGGACTTCAAAGTCGACCGAGTCGAGGCCGTACATGTTAAGCGTGCTCTTTGTTTCGCCCGACAGGTCCAGCACTTCCGGTGCCTGCAGCTGCATTTTGGCCGCCAGTTCGTAAGACTGAATGCGGGCATTCAGGCGGGTATCGCCGGCCCGCTGTTGTTCGTGTTTCCGGTTCAACTGTTTCAAGGCAGCGAGCACATCGCGATCGCTGTTGCGCGTGATGAAATCATTTTGGGGCGGGAACAGATTGGCGATCGGCGTTTTTGAATTCGGGCGAATCATGGTCCCCTGGTTGCTGGCGGGCAGAAAGCCGGCGGACCAGTTCGCAGCGCCATTGGGGGCGAAGCCTCGGGGATCGGGGAGCACGACAAAGGTGGGCAGGTTATCGGTCATGCTGCCCAGTCCATAGCTGATCCAGGCGCCCATGCCGGGAAAGCCGGGCAGAATAAAACCGGTAGCCTGCATGAAGGTCGCCGGTCCGTGGACGTTCGACTTGCTGACCATGTTATGGATGAAGGCCATGTCGTCCACACAGGCTCCCAGGGGCGCCACACATTCATTGAGCCACTTGCCCGATTCGCCGTACTGCTGCCACTTCCAGGGCGCCTGCATCGTCTTGCCCGGCGAAGACTGAAACAGCTGCACCTTTTCGCCCGGATCCCAGGCGTTGCCGTTGTCCTTAATCAGCTCGGGTTTGTAGTCGAACGTATCGCACTGGCTCGCAGCGCCGGACATGTAGAGCTGAATCACCCGTTTGGCGCGCGGGGGGTGATGCAGTACATGGGTGCTGGCGGGAGCTTCAGCCAGCAGTTGATCCTGATTGAGCAGAGACGCCAGGGCAATCCCCCCCAGTCCCCCGCCAGCTGACATCAGAAATTCACGACGATCCATAAGAGCACTTTCCTCAAAGTTAATCGATAAAGATAAATTCGTTGCTGTTCAGAATCAGGCGACAGACATTCGCTAATCCGTGCTGCTGGCCTACTTCGACAAGCAGTTTGACCTCGTCCTTCCCGGGTGGTCGGCCCAGCGCGGTTTCAAAGGCGCGGGTTACCTGGGTTTTGAGATCCGAGGTTTTGCTGCTGACCTGCTGTGCGAAGAATTCCGACATGCTGACCATGAACTGATCGTTGAGCAGCGCGAGTGCCTGCAGGGCAGTCAGGGTTTCAATCCGTTTGGGAGTGATCTGCGACGGATCGGCACAGTCGAGAGATTCCATAAACGGATCGGGCACCGAACGAACAATAAACCGGTAAATCGAACGGCGATGCGTTTCCGCTTTCGCGGGATCATATTTCTGGTAGAGGTAATGGGGTGAATGCTGCGGTTTCTCCAGGACGAACAGGCGATCTCCGGGGCCATACATGTTGAAATCGAGTTTACCGCTGATCTGCAGGACGGCGTCTCGGATCGCCTCGGCTTCCAGTTTCCGCCGGTTCATCCGCCAGAGGAAACGGTTATCGCCATCCACCTGAGCCCCTTTCGCATTACTGCGTGACGACTGCTGATAGGCGGTGCTGAGCACAATCCAGCGGTGAAGTTGTTTGAGCGACTGGCCTTCATCGCGGAAGCGGCTGGCCAGGTAATCGAGCAGCTGTGGATGCGTGGGTTTCGTACCCATTTTGCCGAAGTCATTGGGAGTATCGACAATCCCCTTGCCGAAGTGGTAGAGCCAGACGCGATTCACTATCGAACGCCAGGTGAGCGGATTGCGAGGGTTGACGATCCAGCGGGCCAGTGCCAGGCGGCGGGCGCCTTCATCTCCCGGGTCTTGCAGATGCAGATTCCCATCGAGGCCGTCAATCAGGCCGGGGGCTGCCGGATCGACTTCACGCACCGGTGCTTTTTCGCTCCCCCGACTGAGTAGAAAGACGGGGCGGGGCTCACCCTCCGTCGGTCGGAAATTCCCTCGGCGGGGGAACTCGGTTGCCGCCGCGAAGACTTTTTTCTGCGCGGGGAGTTTACCGAGCTCAGACTGAACTCGTTTGATTCTGGCGGACCAGTCGCGGAGTGACTGTTTCTCTTCCTCGGATGAGAGACTGGCCAGCAGGTCATCCCGTTTCTGCTGGAGTCGGGCGAGATCCTGATTGGAATCGGGGCTTTGATAAAAATTACCGTCGATCAGATTTTTGCGAGCCCAGCGGGGAGGGGCTTCGATGGAATCCAGAGAAGTCACCTGCGCCTGTCCGGCCTGGTTCCGGTCTTCCGGTGCGAGGACCTGAATTTCCCCGAGTGCGAAAATGAAATCATTCGAGCGGGGGGCGAGTTTTGTGGCGGTCATTCTCAGGTATTGAAAACTCTGACCTTCGAGAGCGACCTCGACGGGACGTGTGCCGGGGTTCGGATAGTCCGCTTGCGTGTGGTCGGCGATGGTCGTTGCCGACTTGAAATCACTGGTATCGGAGATTTCGAGCTTGAACCGCCGGGGGAAGCCAAAGCCGGCACCGATGTTGTTGTAATTGTCAAAGGCGGGCATCAGTCTGATTTTATTCGCGGTCACCGGCTGCTTGAAGTTGAGCTGGACCCATTTGGCAGTCTGGTCTGACTTTTCAATCTGGCTGTGATAGCCATACTCGACGCCCTGCCCCTCTTTGGCATTCCGGGCCTGTTTGAGCTCTGCTTCGAGTTGCGTCAGTTTCTCCCCGCCCCGTTTTCTGATCTGGTGATCGAGATCCTGGTGGAGTTTCTGAACGCGGGCCTGTGCGGCCAGCAGTGTCTGACGTTTCCGGGCGGTTGCGGGATCGGGATCATAGGTCCGTTCGGCCCGGTCGATGCCGGCAAAGACTGCCTGCAGGCCGTAATAGTCTGCCTGGGAGATCGGATCGAATTTGTGATTGTGACAGCGGGCACACTGCACCGTGAGACTGACCGTGCTGTTCATGACGGTGGCGACCATATCGTCGCGGTCGAGGTTGCGGGTGATTTTTTTCTCGATCAGATTTTCGTTGATTTCAATCTGACCGACCCAGTCAAAGGGTCCTGCGACAATGAACCCGGTGGCGGGAACAGTGTGGGGGGAATGCGGATCGACAACATCGCCGGCCAGTTGATCCAGGATGAACTTTGAATAAGGAATATCTTTGTTCAAAGCCCGGATGACATAATCACGGTAAGGCCAGGCATTTTCGCGGAGTTTGTCTTTGTCGTAGCCGTGCGTGTCAGCGTAGTGGACCACGTCGAGCCAGTGCCGCGCCCAGCGTTCCCCGTAGCGGGGGGAAGCGAGCAGCCGATCGACCAGCTTTTCATAAGCCCGGGGATCCGGATCTTTGACGAAGGCCTCAATTTCCGCGGACGTGGGAGGCAAGCCAGTCAAATCATAATAGACACGACGAATCAAGGTGCGACGGTCGGCTTGCGGTGAAAACGTGAGTCCTTTTTCACGCAGACGGGCCAGCAGGAAGGCGTCGACAGGCGTGCGAACCTGTTTCTGTTCTTTGTCGGTCAGTTTCGGGAGCGGCGGTTGTGATAAGGGTTGAAAGGACCACCAGTCAGTATCGGTGAGCTGTGCTTCCCGAATGCGATAGTCGGGAGGCCAGACGGCACCGGCTTTGATCCAGTTGCGGAGCGTATCGATTTCGGCTTTGGTCAGCGGCTCTCCCTTTTTCGGCATCTCCGGTTCGGGACCGACGACATAATCGAGCAGCATGCTTTCGGCGGCGACGCCGGGGGTGAGAATCTTACCGTTTTCGCCTCCCTGCAGTGCCGCCTGTTTTGTTTCCAGCGACAGGCCTCCATCTTTGGTGCTGTCGTTATGACAGCGGATGCAGTGCTGCTGAAAGATGGGGACGACCTGTTTTTTAAAATCGGGTTCGGCGGCGTCTGTCTGAGCCGTGATCCCTGCGAGGCAAATAAGAAGCAGAAGTGTGTGTATCTGAATCCGTTGAATGACAAACCACATGTGAGCGTTTCAATCTAATATCAGAGGGTGAGCAATATCTCTGGTTGTTTTTTCGGCGGGACGATCTGAGGAAACGTGCGGATCAAAAAACGGACGGGCCCTCACTATATATATGGCGCGCCGGAGTCGGGATTGGTACCACAACTTTTCCCGTTTTGAAGAAAATTTGCAGATCCCTTCATTTTCCGGTACCAATGCGGGAAATGAAGCGCCATTTAATGTAGACGGAAAACGTTTGTCTCTCCCCGGTACTGATTTCTGCCCGCCCCTGAATTCCCCGAATGCGTTGTCATTGTTAGACTTAACATCAATATGAACGAACCCGCAGAACAACCTGAATCGAGCGAATCTTTTTTTCGCCAGTTCTCCAAGTCGGACCGGAAAATTTTCGGTTATATCCTGGCGCTGGTGCTCGATGTGGCGGCTGCGGAAGATATTTATCAGGAGACGTGCGTGATCCTCTGGAAGGAATTTCCCCAGTACGATCCGGAACGGAGTTTTCTTAACTGGGCGTACGGGATCGCCTTTAACCAGATCCGCAAGTACCGGCGGAAGTTTCAGAACCAGCGGCTGATTTTCAGTGACACACTGGTGACCGCGCTGGCGGAAGATGTATCGAGCATGGTCGAGGAACAGAGTGAGCGTCAGCTGGCACTCACCTGCTGCCTGGAGAACCTGTCCGCACGGGAGCGGAACCTGCTCGATTCCTATTATGGTGATCAACAGACCGCAGCCGCACTGGCAGAACAAGGGAACTGCTCGGTGCATGCGATTTACAAAACGATTAAAAAACTACGGCGGGCGCTGCATGAGTGCGTCACCCGGCGACTTGCGAACGAGGCTTCATCTTGACCGACCCTGCACCTGACATCCGCGAACAGATTCTGGAACTGGCCGACGCCCAGTGTTCGGGCACCATCACCGCCGAGGAGATGGAAACCCTGGAAGGCCTGCTGTCCGCGCATCCGGAGTATCGTCGGGAATATCTGAGTTATGTGTTCGTGCACATCGGACTGGCGGGAACGGCCCAGGCGCGACTGTTACAGTCTCCGGAACCGGAAGAGACCACAGTGGTCGTCCCACCAGCCGAGGAAGCGACCAATGTGGTTGAACGGGGCTACCTGGTGATGCTGATCCCGATCGTCTGCTCAGCGATCTGCCTGGGAGCGGTGGGAATTTTCCTCCTGATGGGTGATTTTCCGGGGCTGTGGGAACCCGAGATGGTGCTGCAGGAACGGTCCCGCTACTATTTTGACGATAGTGCCTCGCCTCCGGAAGAAGTCGCCAGTGTGAATCAGTTTGCGCGGGCCCGCTGGGAACTGCTGGGGAACAATCCCCTCGTGACCGATCGTTTTCAGCCGGGCACGGTGAAAGTCACATCGGGTGAAGTGGAGTTCGCTTTCTCCGGCGGGGCGGATGTGAATGTCGCCAGTCCCTCTCTGTTCGGCTTTGAGCGGAAAGACCAGGGAACCCTGTTTTCGGGCAGTGTCTCGACACACCGCTCGGATCGCAAGGCGCCGTTTCGACTGGAAACTCCGGGCATCGAGCTGATCGATCGGGGCACGGAATACGAGGTCAGCGTGAATGAAGCATCAGAGACCTTCGTGCATGTGCTGGATGGTCAACTGGAAGTCAAACCCCGCGGTCGCCTGCCCCGCTTCTTTTGGAACTTCGATCAGGGAACGGATAACGAACTGACGGATGCGATCGGCGAGAGTCCGGTTCAGGCGGGCCAGAATGCGTTGCGGGTGCGGGGCCTGATCGGGCCGGGTGCCGTCGAATTCAACAATCGGCCCGCTGCGAGCCTGCGGCTGGGGAACGGCGGCGGTCAGGAAGTGGGGACTGGCGACTACGCGGTCTCGACCGGGATTACCATCGAAGCGCTGGTCGTCTCAAAGTGGCAGACAGCGGAAACACCGCAAGCCCGGCCCCCGTTTGACTACGATGAAATCTTCCGCAAAGAGGACGGCAGCTATCGAATTCTGCTCAGCTTTCAGAACGATGACAAAGCCGGCATCACCCAGATTCCGAAAGTGGGCGACGGCCCCTGTCTCTCGTTTGGATTGTATCTGTCGGGTCTGGGTTACAGCGAACTGGACATGCCCCTGGACGGGAAAGAGGGCCGACCGACGCTGACGGAAATCCGCGACGGCGAGCCGCACCATATTGTGGCCACCTATAACGGCTGGACGGGCGAGAAAGCGATTTATATTGACGGCATCAAGCGAATGAGCCATCGCTTCCCCGTGGGGACGATGATCATCAGCGGCGGTGCGGCCCCGGCGGTGATCGGGAACCTGATCTCTGCCAATTCCGAAACGCTGGTCGGTCACGAACCGTTCAGCGGCGTGATCGACGAAGTCGCCTTCTACGACTATGCCCTGGATCCTGGCACGATCGCGACGCACTTTAACCTGTTCCAGGCGGGCAAAGACTACTTTGACTGCCAGCTGCCCGAATTCCTCCGCCAGGAAAAACAGGGGGAATACCTGCTGCTCAACAAGGGGCAGAAGATGAAATTCTCCGCGGAGACGGGGAAGCCGGTGCTGTGATCAGTCGGTTTCCTGTTTCAATCGTTTTCTGATGTAGAACGCTACGACCAGGAACAAGCACATCTCTACCAGGCAGAACAGGCCTGCATACATTGCATTACGGCTGACAAAGGCAAAAAACATAAACCCATTCATAAGCAGTGCTCCGCAGACCGTCACTACTTTCGTAGAAATACGTTTGGCCGTACTCAATGCCTGTAAGGGATAAATCCACGTCAGCAAGGCAATCAGCATGAAACAGGTGCGATAGCTGATTACCATGATGACGAGGCTCAGCAGTATGAATGTCACAACAAGTAAAGTCCATTTGAAATGATAGCTCCGGGTGCTCGACATTTCTTTCCGTGGTAGCTCGATCAATTGAAAGAAACTGCTCCAGAGTTCACGCTTCTCGGGTGTGAGACCACAGGCATAGCGAATTTCCTCCCACACGAAGCGCTGCCAGTTCCAGCCGGGTGTTTTTTCCAGAATCAGGGCAGGACGGTTTTCCAGATAAAGATTGTCGACCGTACGATCGGTGTCGCTCTCATAATAATAGAGCTCTGAAAGATCGTAAAACTGCGATTCCTGTTCGTGCACGACGATCAGCTGATTATTTTGCACGACCAGCGTGCGCGGCAGTTCCTCAGCTGCACTTTTGCCTGCAGCATCGAGCTTCAGAGACAGCAGATAGAGCGGTAGCAGAAAGGCAACCGGGAACAAGGCAAGCAGGAAGCCATTCCAGAAGCCGACGACCAACCAACCTAAGGGGAAAAAAATTACTAAAAGACCAATCAGCGGATAGAAAAAATTGTATTTGTAGAATTTCTTACGGGAGATCACATCGAGCGTCAGGGTTTCTTCGAGATAAGCATGTGCTCTCGCAAAGGAAAGCAATTCCGGTGATGCCGCATTGATACATGCGACGCAGTAGCGTTTTCCGTCCCACATTTTGAGCGAGTGTCTCTCCGGGCCGAAGAGCGACTCACACCTGGCACAGGCGTGTAGAGCGTTCGAGTCATTCTGTTTCTGAGGGGAATTCATTTCAGGTTTGTTGCTCACTTTTCCTGCACTCGACGTGCTTCCCGAATTCGATCAAACTGTTCCTCCATCCCGGGACCCATATCTTTGGCATTATAGCCAAACGCGGTCAGCTGGGGATGCTCCTGAAATATCTGCAGGGCTTCGTGATCTGACATGTCGGCGCCATTCAGCATGATGTGAGTCAGACGGGGCGGCCATGATTTCAGGTTCCGAAAGGCTGCTGCGGTGATGTGACAGTTACGTAAGTTGAGCTCTTCCAGGTGAGGACTCCCCTCCAGCAGCGCGCAGACGCCTGTGTCAGTAACCGCGGTCTCATCCAGCATCAGCTTTTTCAGTTGATTAAGCCGGGCGAGTGCGGCACAGACTTCGTCACCGACCTGCGTTTCTCCCAGATCGAGAGTTTTCACGGAGTGCAGTTCGCCCAGAAACGGTGCGGCCCGGTCATCGATCTCAGTTCTGCTGAGCACAAGCCAGCGTAGTTTTTTGAGTTGTTTGAGATGCCGCAGATCGGTGGAAGAGACCGTGGAACCCCAGAGATAAACGGTATCCAGTTCCGGTAACGTCGAGATTCGCTGGAGGGTGGCATCACCAATTTGGGCATCAAGCAGGTAAATCCTCCATAAGTCCCGGCATTCCGTGATCCAGCCGAGGCCGTCATCGGTGATCTGGGGAGCATGGATCGACAACCAGCCCAGATTTTTCAGAGGAGCCAGCTCCCGGGCACCGACGTCCGTTAATTCAGTCCCGTCAAAGCTGAGGCGGGTCAGGTGAATCATCTTTCCCACGATCGGGGCTACCCGGTCGTTGACCAGAGCCCGTTCACAATGAAATCCTTTGACCAGGGGAGCGAGTATTTCCAGGTCCTCGTAAACCTCTGACATCTGACCGGGGGAGTCGAAGATGCTGCAGCTGATCCGGATTTCACCGCGAGAGAACCGGGGGAGCGAGACTCCCGGCAAGGCTTTCCCGACGAGTCGATACAGGGGATCGAGGTTGCTGCTCGCACTGACCTTGCAGCCTCGCGCGCGAAGATTCTCTTCCGCCCGCGAAATGGCGACGTTCTGCTGATACAGGAGGAAACCCAGAAGACCGACGGTGGTCAGGAGAAACGCGAGGAACAAGAACCAGTTTCTACGTTTGCCTGTTTTCATGTGGGTGACTTCCTGGCCGGTTCACTCCTCCAGCGAGCGGCCTTTCGTTTCTTTGATCGTGAGGATGATACAGAACGAAATGGCGGCGATGGCGGAGAGATACCAGGCGATGGCCAGTGGATTGCCGGTCGCTTTGACCAGCCAGGCGGCGACCATCGGGGCGGTGCCTCCGAAGATGGCGAACGGTAAATTATAACTGACGCTGGCGGCGCTGACACGCACGCCCCGCTTGAAGAGTTCCGTAATCGTGGCGGGGATCGCGCCGGCGAAGCAGGCGACCAGCACGGCGAAACCGATCTGGCCGGTGAGAATCAGTGTGAACTCGTGGTGATGCATCAGCCTGAGCAGTGCGGGGGAGAGAATCGCGACGCCGGCGGAACCGATGAGCAGCAGCGGCTTGCGGCCGAAGCGGTCGGCGAGTATCGCGGCGATGGGGACGAACACCGTGAGGGCGGCCATGCTGAGCGTGTTGATGTCGAGGGCCTCTGCGCGGGATTCGCCCACTTCTTCGACGAGCCAGGTCGAGAGGTATATGAAAACGGTGTAAAACGTAACCGCGTTCATCATGTTCAGGCCCGACGACTGCAGCATTTCGGTGCGATGGCCGGTCCAGGCATCTTTCAGCGGCGAGCTGGGTTCCTGCTCGGCCAGTTCTTCGGCGAGAGGTTGATCGGGAATGCCGTGACGAATGAAATAACCGACGACAGCGACCAGCACCCCGGCGAGGAAGGGAATCCGCCAGCCCCAGCTCTGCAGCTGGATGTCGGTGGTGAAGCTGTTGATCAGGGCGCCGACAGCGGAACCGAGCAGAATGCCGCAGGTCGCACCGATCATACTCCAGGCGCCGAAAAAGGCGCGGCGGTGAGGCGGGGCATGTTCGACGAGGAACACAAACGAGCTCGTATATTCGCCGCCTACCGAGACGCCCTGAATCATGCGGAGAATGATCATCAGAATCGCGGCGGAGATGCCAATCTGGGCGTGGGTGGGGAGGAGTCCGACCAGCATCGTGGGGATGGCCATCATCATCACAGACAGGGTGAGTGCTTTCTTGCGACCGATGCGATCGCCGATGTGCCCGAACACGACGGCTCCGACGGGCCGCATCAGAAAGCCGGCGGCGAACGCACCGAAGGCGGCGATCAGCGACGTGCGGGCGTCTGCGGCGGGAAAGAAGAGTTTGCCGATCGTGGGTGCGAAAAAGCCGTAGACGGCGAAGTCGTACCATTCGAGAATATTGCCGATAAACCCGGCGGCGAGGACCCGCGTCTTTTTCCCTCCGGTTGCCTCTGCATCGATTTCCTGTGCCACGGTCGACATGAAGGTCTGCATCCTTGAAATGGTGCTGAATTCAGGTAGCGACAGGGTTGAGTTCAGCGGGATTTATGCCTGGGGAAACCGCGTCCGGTGGCGGCTTCTGGTGTGCTTAGTTTAGGTGATCTGCTGACTGGTGGGAATGTTGATTTTGGGTTGCGAGGGATTAATCACAGTTCGGGAGCGTCAATGGTTTCTACCACTAAAGGCACTAAAATGAGGTGCGTGTCAGGCTCGATCGCTGTTGGGCAAGCCAACAGTACCACCCTGTCCCTCAAGTCTTGTGTGCTCTTAAGTTGTGCCAGGATCTATGACTGGAACAGACAGTACCAGAAGGAGTGTTCCCAGGCTGGTGAAGAGGGCGAAGGCGGATTCGTGGAACCAGAGCGAATTGAAGCCGGTATCAAACAGCCGAGTCAGGCTGCCGGTGAGCATCAGGCAGGCGACGATGCCAATCAGGGTCTGCTGGCCTGAGATCAGAATCCAGCCGACGAAGATAAAGATACCAAAGCCCACGGGCAGTGGCAGGAGATATCCCCACCAGGGACCTCCCCAGATTGCGGTCAGCTGTCCCAATATGAAGCAGAGCAGACCGACCAGAGGCAGAAACTGTTGGATTTTGCTGAGCATGTTGAAGTGCCTCCCGAGCCAGCTTTCAGTTTAACTGTTATGGGCCCCGGCTGAAAAGTGGATTTCGGATCGGGGGGCTTATCACAGTCCGGAACCATCTTTTTTCTACCACGAAATGCACGAAAGACACGAAATTTCTGGTGAGGCTGCGACGATCTGTGCGAGGAGGCTGGCTGGTAATGGAGGTTCAAAACCGGTGGCTGGTGCCTTGTCGCTCAGATGATTGAAGCTGTGGAGAGCGGTTCGTACTCTTTCCCTGTCAGTTTCCTGCTCGCTGCGCTCGGCCCGAATTGCATTCGGGCTTACCCGGACATGTGAGCGGAATGGCGCTAGCCACCGGTTCTGGAATCAGCGTCATCCTTCTTTACCGGCGGCCAGGTAGCGTTTCTTAATTCAGATGTGATATAGCAAAGTCGTTTCAACCGGGGCTAACGTCCTGCGGCTAATTTAGTCTTTTCTGTTGCCTGCGAAGCAGGGACTACATTTGCAGCCCGCCTGAATTTTTTCTGTTTTTGATTGACAGATTTGTAGCACGGGCTACAATATGAAAGCATATGTAGCCTTGGCTACATTTTTTCGCCTCGCAATTTGTAGCCTTGGCTACTTTTTAGAACCTGCCGTTTTTACTTTCCTGTAAAGGTTTTCTTTGATGAGCTACCCGCCTGCCCGTCTGTCCCGCCGTGGTTTTACTTTGATTGAACTGCTGGTGGTGATTGCGATTATTGCGACTTTGATTGCCCTGCTTTTGCCTGCGGTTCAGCAGGCGCGGGAGGCGGCGCGGCGGAGTCAGTGTAAGAACAATCTGAAGCAGCTGGGGATTGCGCTGCATAATTATCACGATACGCATTCCGCGTTTCCCGCGGGCTATTATTCGTACGGCACCAGTAACGGTTCCGGTCCGGGCTGGGCGGAGATTGATCCGACGACCTGGGATGCGGCGCCAGGGTGGACCTGGAGTATGATGCTGCTGCCTTACCTGGATCAGGCGAATGTCTATAACGCACTGGATGTGAACCGGCCCTGCTGGGATCTGGTGAATGCGGGAGCGGCACAGACGACGCTGCCGGTCTTTCTGTGTCCGTCTGCGTCGGGGGGCGATGAACCGTTTCTGGTACGGGACAGTGCCGGTAACCCGCTGCTCAAAGGGGGTGCGCAGCTGCTGTTCGGTCGCTCGCATTATGTCGCCAGCCATGGTCAGGAATCGTGCTGGGGGGAATGCGGGGCGAGTACGACGGGCGTGATCTTTACGAACATCTATACTAAGACCACGACAACAGTCACGATTAACGGCGATGCTTCGAAAGTGGCCGACGGACCGTTCTTTCGCAATTCGCGAACCCGGATGCGGGATGCGACCGACGGCCTGTCGAATACGATCTTCCTGGGCGAGCATTCGTCACGACTGAGCGATAAAACATGGGTGGGTGTGGTGCCGGGGGCTTTTACGCATCCCCGGTTTTCCACGCCGGAGAATGGGCCGGACGCCGCGGCGACGCTGTCGCTGATTCATGCGGGGCCTTCGGGCGGCGAGCTGGACATCACCGGCTTTCCGATCATCCACCCGGTGAACTTTCCGACCTATCATGTGGGGCAGATGTTTTCCGAACATGTGGGGGGCGGGCATGTCTGCCTGGGGGACGGCTCGGTGCGGTTTGTGTCTGAGAATGTCGATCTTTTGCTGTGGGCCTCACTCTCCAGTCTGAATGAGGGTGAATTGATCGGGGAGTATTAAGATGCCACATCGATTCACTTTAGCACTGGTTCTATTTCTATGCGGGGGACTGTTACTGTCCGGCTGCGGTTACCCGGAGGTCTCGCCGAAGACGTATGAAATTTCCAAGGCACTGTATTCGGTCTGTAATCAGAAAAGTCAGGAACGACTGGAAGCGGTGGAGGAACTGATTCAGAGTTCGCTGGAGCAAGAGGAAATCAGTGAGCGGGAAGCGGAATGGCTGGGCGAAATTATCAGGCAGGCCCGGCAGGGGGAATGGGAGGCGGCTTTACGGGAAACCCGCCAGATCATGGAGGATCAGGTGGGGCGGTGATTTGCATGATGCCGCAAGAGGGCAGAAGCTTCCTCATGGATGGCACTCGATGTATTTTCTTTTCTACCACGAAATGCACGAAAGACACGAAATTTTCTGCCAGGTAGTGTTTCATAATTCGGATTGTCTATACCAAAGTCGTTTCAACCGGGACTAACGCTCTGCGGCTAATTTGGCTTGTCTGTAGTCGTAGTTCTGAGAATAATTAAAATCACTACCTGGTGCCTTGCCGCTCAGGGTTGGGGCCTGTTGATCCATTCAAGCTATTCTCTGTCAGTTTCCCGCTCGCTGCGCTCGGCCCGAATTTTATTCGGGCTCACCCTGCTCTCATTTCTTTGCTTGCTGCTGGCGATCCTCTCTTTTCACCGGTGCTGCTTTGGCACTGGTTTTATTTTCTCTGTCCTCGCTGGAGCCGATATGTAGGATTTCTCTTTGTGTTTAACCGGCCTGCATGCTGCGCGGTTTACAACCACGAAAAGTACGAAAGACACGAAATATTCTGCTGGTGCAGGTTGTCAGTGATGCTGGTTATGATCTTCTCCGGGAAATTAACATGGATGGATTTATCTGTTACTGCTGCTGGATGCGACTGCTGTGGGGCATGGTTTCGATATCTCGGGAATTATTTCATTCTGTTGAGGGGCGCGTGGGTGTCAAGACAAAACTCTGTCCTGGTGTGTCCAGTTTTTGTCCTGTTTTGTCCGGGATTTTGTCCCGATCTGTCCTGATTTTTGTCCTGATGTGGCCCGATCAATTGAAGAGAACATGGCGAACGGGTTCGAAATGTTCCGGTGGAAAACTGATGAAAAACGACGGTAATTCAGGTGAAGCTGCGTCAGTGATTCTTCAGATGCAGTGCACGCAGCACCGGCCTCGCGCGCGAGCCAAACTGGAACAAACATACGGTTCGGCGTGGGCGGTTCCAGTCGAATCTGTTCAGTTGAAGGTGGAGAAAATTCAGTGGTGGGATGTTGAGACGGGTATTTGTGCAGGGATGAGGATTCTGGTCAGTCGGCGGAATCGTCGTCCCCTTTGAGCACGATGGCCAGCAGCATGGGAATCACGATGATCAGACAGAGCCCGAAGAAGATGGCGTAGTCGGGAATGTCTGGGCTGCCAAAAATGAAGGAGGACAATCCGAGCTGGAAGAAGAGATAGAGGAGGAACGCCAGACTGGCGAGACCAATGAGGATAAAAAGTGTGAGATGCAGAATGCGTTTGCGGCGTTTCATGGTGCTGGCATTACGAGTTGTTCAGGACGCTACGGTCTCCATGGTTTCCGGTTCGGTCTGGGGAGTGGAGGTTTCTTTTAGCAGTTCAAGGACAGAGATCAGATGTCCCTGACAGATGAGATCAGCAATAAAGAGAGTCGTAAAGATCACCATGAAAACATCCGTGCCACGAGCGGTGAAAATCTCCTGAAGCATCAAAGAAATGATAAAAATCCCAATCAGGATGTAATTTCGTTTCCGACCTTTTTTTAAAGACTCGATGTACTGGTCCACTGTCGGTTTCTGTGACATGCTCTGATACTCCCGTTTGTAATAGAGGCCTTCGTGTCAGGCTATGATGATGCATGGCGCTGTTTTTATTTTACACTATGCAGCGTCTGTTTTCAGGAGCAATCAGAGTCTGTGAGGTCGTTTTCATCAGATCAAAGTTTGTGCACAGCAAGAACGAATCAAGTGGGCGAGACTGGATTTATTGCAGGCTACCGAAGTTGTCAGCATCGTTGATGAATCGGACTTTGAGCATCAGGTATTGAAACTGATTTTCATGAGGGGAAGGAGGAATACAGATCAACAATGCCTGGTGATCCTGCAGGTTGGAGGAAACGGAGATCCGCCTGCGGAATACACGGGGAACCTGAATGGTGACCGGTTTGCCCTGGATCTCGGAATCATAGAGATTGACATCCAGGATCCGGCTCAGTTGAATCAGGCCACTCAGATGCAGCGTGGAGCAATCTGCTGCGTATTCCGGTCGGAGTGTAAAGTGCAGACCTTCGCCAATCGTTTCGACGACTGGTTTCAATTGTCCGTCCGGCTGCTTGTGCAGACCCGTTAAAAAAGGACGACTGATCGTATTGCCGAGTATCACTCGTTGTCCATTGAACAGGGTTACTTTGGGAGCAAACAACAGGGAGGACCTGCTATCAGCCTGGGCCACCTGGAGAAATTGACGCTGCTGCCCCTGATTCAAAACGGCGACCCGGATCGGAAAATATTCATCGACAACAGCACTGGCCTGAAGGGTATTCTGGCCTGACTCCGGCAGTTGATCGAAGTGGGTCTGTGTTTCAGGTCCAAAGGCTTCCAGACTGTTCCATTCGAAATCTGCCAGACTGGAAATATCGGTCGACAATGCTGCGGTGCGGGTTTCAAAAGTTACCTGTCGCAGGCCGCTCTTTTCCCAGGCTTTCAACTGGATTTCCAGTTCCTTCTGCCAGGCAGCCGGTGCGCGGACGACCAACTGCTGTTCTTCCCCAAATTCTGCCTGAGGCACATCCTCTGCGGGGAGACTGTCGAGCGACTGGCCTGACGGTTTCAAAAAGTTGAACTGGTTCTGTATCAGCAACCTGATCCACTCGCGGGCCTGTTTTTCCGGTATTTTCTCTGTTTCCATGAACCGCTTAATCGATTTCTTCAAATCATAGACCTGGACGGTGACGGGGCCAGGGTCCGGAAAGTCTGTTTGCATAAAATCGACGTCGACTGCTGAAGTCCAGAGAGGAACTTCAGCTTCAGGCAACTGAGGGTATCTGGCATCGGTCAAACCGCTGATTGTAAAGAGCATGAGTGCGGAGATGACAAGCGTCCTGTGTAACGGGTGCACTTTGACCGTCGCTGTGCGGAGTGCTTTGAGGCGGTTCGCAAGCGAACGCTTGCGCAGAGGATTTTTCAGAAAACCAAGCATCGAGACCGGGAGGGAAATCCGCCAGCGGGCTCCCGTGTCCGGCCGCTGGGCGAGCGTGAGCAGGAGTTCGCTGTAATCGCGGGGGTAATCGAATTCCTGCTGGTTTACGTGATGCTGTTCCAGCCAGTGGAGGACCATGGCATCGCGGGATTGTTCGCGCAGGCTGAAGTAACGGGTGGCAGCGAGCCAGTAAGTGGGATTCCACCAGTACAGGAGTTTCAAGCCGAATAGAATCCAGTTGACCCACAGGTCCCGACGAATAAGATGTGTCAACTCGTGGAGCATGATGAGCCGGAGTTGTCGATCATCGAGATCAGCCACATCAGCGGGTAATAAGAGCTTGGGGCGGAACAGGCCGCAGACGGCGGGCTGCGCCAGTTCATCGAGGATAACAATCGGGATCGTGCGACGGAAGGAGACTTCCCGGCAGCAGTCTGCCCAGAGTTGTATCAAGCGTCCGTCAGATGCAGCAGTGCCGCGGCTGACGATTCGAGTGAAGCGCCAATGGCCGATGATGGTGCGTGACAGCAGGCCGATCGCACCGGCGAGCCAGATGAAAGGGGACCATGAAAGTAAGAAGTCCAGGAGGTAGATCAGTTTCTGGAACAGAGCAGTCGTGAAGCCGTTTTCCGGTTCCGGGGCGGGGTTGGTCGCGAGAAGGGCAACTGCCTGCGGAGCACTGTCCGGAGTGGCCCACTGTGATACCTGGTCTGCCGGGCGCCAGGGATCAACGGGGCGCTCCGCCTCGATTGTATTCTGCTCGATCACAAAGATCAGGTTCTGCAGGCTGAAGGAACTTTCAGGCCCGAAGGGCATAGCGAGCCTGAGGAGAACCAGGCCCCAGAGCAACCCCATCTGGGCAGCGGTGAGCCATTTGCGCAGCAGCAGATTGACCGCCAGGACAAACAGCATGAGGAATGCAGCAGTCAATGCGGGTGCGATCAACGTTTCGATCACCGGCTCCGCGGTGTTATTCAGAGTAACGAGCGTCTGTTCGAATCCATTCATGTTCAACGTTCCTTCTCAGCAGGTATACGACGGCGCTCTGCGAAAGCTGCTGCAGAGAGATATTTCTATGAACGATACAACTAATTTTCATTTCTGTTTTCTGAAGACGGTCCTGGCAGCCAGATTCCGTTATTAAAATGACCGCTTTTTACCGGGCCAGTGGCTCATCGAGAATACGAACTTTGAGCATCACGTATTGAAAGAGTTTCTGCTGAAATGCAGGAGGGATACACACGAGTAAAGTCTGTTCGTCTTTCAGACTGGACGCGACAGTAATACTCCTGCGGATGACGCGGGGAATTTGTATGGTCCTTTCTTTTCCAGCGATCTGGGTTGTGTAGAAATTGACATCCACAATCTGACTCAGTTCGATCAGTCCTTTGAGATTGACCTCGGAACCTTCGTCTGAGATGACGGTCCTGAATGTGAGGTTTCTGCCATCGTCAATGACTTTTATTTTGGGTTGGAGTTCCGCATTTTCATTTTTCCGGAGCCCAATGACAAACGGACGCTGGACGATGTCGGAGACAGTGGCACGTTGCCCGTTAAACACAGTTACCTTGGGTGCATACAGCAGATTGCTGCGCTCATCACTCTGTACCATGCGAATAAAGTGGGTTTCCTGGGCTTTCGTCAAAACAGCGACGCGCACCGGGATAAATTCTTCGACAATCGCACTGGCCTGGACAAGCGGTTCGTTTGAATCTGACAGACTTTCAAATTGCGTGCGGGATGCGGGCGCAACATCCGCTTCCAGTGCATTCCATGTGATATTCGACCGGGCAACAATATCAGCAGACAATTCAGTGAAACGGGTTTCCAGGGAGATCTGTCCCAGGCCGCTCTGTTTCCAGGCACGGAGTTGCTGCCCCAGTTCTTCGTGGAGAAAATTCGAGGCGTAAACGACGAGACGATTTTGCTCATCGAACTTTACATGAGCCTGCTCGGCTGACTTTCCAACGGGCCAATACTTATGGTTTTTTATTTTCAGGAGGAAATCGATGTGTCCCAAGAGGTACTGGCGGGCCTGTTCTTGAGAAATCGAGCGTTCCTCAGATATTTTCTCGATCACTTGATCGACTTGAATTTTTTGCGTGTAAAGCGGCTCGAAAGTTGTAGTGGATACAGGGTCGGGCAAAGGGAGTTCCGCAGTCCAGTTCGGCTGGCGTTTATATTCCCCCTGCAGTTGTTGCTGGTCGGTGGAATCTTTCACATCTGCCAGCCCGGTCGCTGCGCAGAGGGCGATGACGATGATGACGGCGGTGGTGTGCAGAGGGTGGACTTTCACGGTTGCACTACGGAGTGCCTTGAGCCGGTTGGCGAGTGACCGTTTGCGGAAGGGGGACTTCAGAAATCCCAAGAGCGAGACCGGGAGTGAAATGCGCCAGCGAGCATCGGCTCCTGGGCGTTGTGCGAGTGTGAGCAGGAGCTCGCTGAACTCGCGGGTAGGATCAGAGTTTGTATCGTGGTCCTGCTGTTCCCGCCAGCGGAGGACCATAGCATCGCGGGACTGTTCGCGGAGACTGTTGTAACGGGTGGCTGCCAGCCAGTAGAGGGGATTCCACCAGTGGAACAATCTCAGGCCGAACAAAAACCAGTTGACCCACAGGTCCCGTCGGATAAGATGCGCCAGCTCGTGGAGCATGATGAGTTGGAGTTGACTGTCATCGAGCTCTGTGACATCGGTGGGAAGCAGCAGTTTCGGTCGCCGGGCTCCCATGACGGAGGGCTGGGAAATGTCGTCGCAAACAATCACTGGAACGGAACTCGGGTATCGAACCTGCTGACAGCAGGTATTCCAGAGGTGTAAGAGTCGTTGATCTGTGGAAACTGGAAGACGATTGATTTTTTGAGTAAATCGCCAATGAGTGACCAGCATCCGAGCCAGGATAAAGAGGGCTCCGATGAACCAGAGTGGCGGGAGGACCCTCAGGAACCATTCGAGGAAGGAAATAAGATATTCCTGAAGTGTTTCGGTGGAACTGACTTCAGGGGGTTTTGGTTCCGGGAACTGGATTTGATGCATGGGGGGCACATCTGCTGCAGTCGTCGCTTTGACGTCAGTAACCGGCCAGGGTTCGGGAGCGTAAGCATCACGGGGCGGTTCAGCGGGTGTCGATTCCTCCATGAATTCCACAAACAGATTCGTCAGGCTATACGAACTTTCCGGAGCAAAACCATAGGGTATGGCGAGTCGGATGAGGACCAGTGCCCAGAGCAATCCCATCTGTCCTGCGGTCAGCCATTTTCGTGCGAAGAGGTTCACGAACAAGACGAGTGCTGCCAGCAGGACGGCGATCATGGTGGGGATGATTAACAGTTCCAGGATTTGATCGGTAATTTCAACGTAGAGATCTGAAGCCAACAGGAATCCATTCATGTTCAACGTTCCTTCTCATCGAGTATGCGGCGGAGGTCTGCGATGTCCTGTGCAGAGAGTTTTGTATGTTGCATGAAATGTGCGAGCAGCGGGCCCGGTTCACTGTCGAAGACCCGGTCCAGAAAGGCGCGGCTGGCCTGTTTGACGCAGGCCGAACGTTTGACGCGGGAGCGGTAGACGTAACGGTTGCCCTGCTGTTCGAAGGTGAGCACCTCTTTTTTGACGAGGCGATGCAGCATGGTCTTGATGGTGGCCGGAGCCCAATCGGTCTGGGCGGACAAGCGGGAGACAATCTCCTGGGCGGTGAGCGGCTGGCCGTCCCAGATGACGTTCATCACCTGCCATTCGGCATCGGAAATGGAAATCTGATTCATTTTAAGAACTCCTCCGTGATCGTTTACATGTGTAATTAACTACAAATGTAAACGGTGTCAAGGGGAACCACAACGAAAAGAAGTGCAGCTGTAAACAACGGTCAGAAAACGTAGCGCGTGCCGGTTGAAAACCGTAGCGCTGTCTGTGCAGGATTCGTCCTGATGTG